>CAZMXX010000442.1:0-3363 GCA_964570315.1 uncultured Anaerolineaceae bacterium
CGCCCGCCCCGGCCGGCCGGCGGGCTACCGGGGAGAAATCTGCGGGGAAAGGTCGTGTCCGAGGGCGGCTACCACAGCACCTTCACATGGACATCGGCGGCTTTGAGCGCGGCATCCAGCCCGATGGTCGCGTCGAGCGGGCAGGCAATCAGATATGCCAGCGGTTCTCCCAAACGGATGCCCGCTTCTTGGGAAAGATACGTGCCGCTGCTGGAAATGGTATGGGCGAAAAAGGTGTTGTCGCCCGCATCGTTGGCGGTGTAAAACCATGCGTCATTTTGCGCGTAATCAATGGTGGCGTTCAGTGCGGCACGCACATCCGACGGGGATGCGCCCGCGAAAATGGCGATCACTTCGCCGGACAATGGTCCCGATGCGTGTCCCGCACCCGCGTAAAACGATTTGGCGTACACCACCTCCACATCGGCGGCTTTTGTCCCTTCGTCAATAGAAACGTACAGCGCGTCGTCAATATCACACGTTATCACGCCTAAACTGCGTTGGTCGGGGCGAAGGTTCAATTTTTGGGCGAAGCCTTTATCCACATTGGGAATTAATCGCACCGAAAGGATATTCGGTTTTACAGGGGATAATAGTGCCATAAAGACCCTCTTTTTGCAATTTGGTGGCGGGTTATTTTGCCACGAATTGTCACGAATGGCACGAAAAAGTTGCTCCGATACGGGGAAAATTCGTGTGAATTCGTGGCTATTTCCATAGGCGGTTTGCGGACTGCCCTACGCTTCACCCGCCTTCAATTTCAATTCCACGCCACTGGTTTGATGTGCCAGCATCTTTTGGATGAGTTGGACGGTGAACGCGCCCGCTTCCAACGGGTTGAAACCGCCATCGTAAATATTGCAGATGGCATCCCGATGGGCATCGGTGGAATCGGGGCGGGGACGATAGCCGAGATAGATGCTCATGCTTTCGGCGCGGGCGAGTCCCGGTCTTTCCCCAATCAGGATGACGCAGACTTTGGCATCCACAATGGCGTTCACATCATTCAACAATCCCACCCGGGCATTTTTGACGAAGAAAAGGGTTCCCACCGAAAGCCCGGCGGCGTCCAAACCCTGTTTCAGCACGGGCAGAATTTTGGGCAGATTGTGGTCAATTGCCGCCCCGCTGAGTCCGTCACCCACAAAAATCTGCACATCGGGATTTTTGACGCACCGCTCGCGCAGAATTTTCCGCGATTCTTCCGAAAGCATTCGCCCCAAATCGGGACGTTTTAAATATTCCTGACGGGTGCGCGCCTGACTTTCCACCGTGAAAATGTCGAGTTCGGTGAGCATGGTTTCGTCCACCGGATGGAAAAGCGCATCTTGGGTGACGCCGTGGTCTGCCCAAAAGAGCAAACTGGCGCGAGTGCGCGGACGGGGTCCGGCACGCCCCACGCCGATGCGGGTGGGCGTGGTAGCTTTCAGCGCGCGCAGCCCGTCGGGATTGGCGGGGTGGCGCACGCCGGGCGTTTGCCGCGCTTCGGGCGTGGTGGGGTCGGGCAGGTCAATGGCGAAATCGTCCGCGCGGTCAGCCACCGGTTCGGGGGCGGATGCGGGTGGGGCGGCGGTTTGCCGCGCAATTTCCGCCAGTACCGCTTCCACAATTTTTTGGATGTCGGATTCTTGCATGGTCAAAATCCTGTGAATAGTTTGGTTTGCGGCGAGAAGGCGTGAAGCCGTGAGTTTTCACGTATCACGTCATCACGTATCACGCTTCAGAAACACCGTCGGGTCGCCCGCTTTTTCAGTGAGCGTGCCGTCTTTCATCAGTCCCATTTCTTCCAGCCACGTTTCAAATTCCGGTAGCGGGCGCAAGTCGAAAGTTTGCCGCAGCGAGGGCGTATCGTGATAGCTGGTGCATTGGTATGCCAGCATCACATCATCCCCCATGGGAACCGCCATGAAATAGTTGCACCCCGCCGCGGTGAGCTGCACCGCCAGACTCTCAATATCGTTTTGAGTGGCGCGGGCATGGTTGGTGTAGCACGCATCCACACCCATCGGGATGCCGGTGAGTTTGCCCATAAAATGGTCTTCCAGCCCGGCGCGGCTGATTTGTCCCGCATCATATAAATATTCGGGACCGATGAACCCGACCACGGTGTTCACCTGATAGGGGTGATAGCGTTTCGCCAGCCCGTAAATGCGCGCTTCGAGCGTCAGTTGGTCCCAGCCGTGGTGCGCGTTGGCAGACAGCGCCGACCCCTGCCCCGATTCAAAATACATGAAGTTCGGACCTTCCGCCCAGCAGTATTTTTTCGCCAGCGCGTATGCTTCATCGAGCATGCCCACATCCACCCCGAAACTTTCATTCGCCTGCTGTGTCCCGGCGAGGCTCTGGAAAACCAGCCCCACCGGCGCACCCTGTTTCATCGCCTGCATTTGGGTGGTCACGTGTGCCAGCACGCAGTTTTGGGTGGGGATGTTCCAATCGGTGATGATGCGGTGGGTCATTTCCAGCAAACGGGCGGTGCTGCTCAAGCTGTCGTCCACGGGGTTGATGCCGATGACTGCGTCGCCGGAGCCGTATGACAGCCCCTCAAAAATTTCGGCGCGGATGCCTTCCGGGTTGTCGGTGGGATGGTTCGGCTGCAACCGGCTGGCGAGCGTGCCGGGCAATCCGGCGGTGTTGGCGCAGTGTGCGGTGACGCGGATTTTTTTGGCGGCGTAAATCAAATCCAAATTCGACATTAATTTGGTGACGGCGGCGACCATTTCGCCGGTCAGGGCGTTGCTCACCCGCCGGATGTCTGCGGGGGCGGTGGTGTCCGCCAACAGCCATTCCCGAAAATCGCCCACTGTCCAGCCTTTGATTTCATTGAAAATGGTTTCGTTCACCGCGTCGTCAATCACGCGGGTGACTTCATCTTGGTCATAGGGCACGGCGGGGTTCTGCCGCAGAATTTCCAGCGGCACTTCCGCCAGCACGTACTTCGCCGCTACCCGTTCCGCCACCGATGCGGCGGCGACGCCCGCCAACTCATCGCCCGATTTCGGCTCATTGGCTTTGCCCATCAATTCGCGGATGTCACGAAATTCGTATGTTTTTCCGAAAAGTTTTGTTCGTAACAGCATAAAAATCACCCGAGAAAATTGGTGATTGGTGATTGGAGTTTGGAAATTCTCTCCCAATAACCAATCCACCAACAGCTAATAAAATACCAACGTTTTGATGCTCAACGGCACCACCCGCCCATCCAGCACCGGACGCCCGATGTCGATGTAATCGCCATCCTTCAGCCCCACTTGGTCAATAACCAGCAGGGGGTGGCGGGGGATGAGACTTTTTATGGTCTGCCCCAGCGCGCGGGCGTAATCATGATTGGTGATGACGATGAACGGTTGTGAGATTGGGAGG
>CAZMXX010000443.1:0-3355 GCA_964570315.1 uncultured Anaerolineaceae bacterium
CATGCAACGCCGCAACGCCGCCATGGGCAATCTCATCCAGCACGGCCCTGTAGAACTCCGGCTCACGCTTCGGTGGCGTCCATATGGCCATGAATCGCCTGTCGTCCGCATCCAGCACAACCGGCTGCGCCTCATTAGACAGGAACACCAGATTGATATGATTGCGTTCATCGTGCGCCGCGACGTTTTTCGGGTTGATGTGAATCCAGTCATCGGTGATCAGGGCCTTTATTTTATTCTTCTGGTGAAAAAGCTCCTGCCGTGCAATCACTTCATTGGCGATCAGGAACAGCTTACGACTGGCCCATTCATTAAACTTTTCTTCCAGCTCTGATTGCCCGATCACGCGCCCGTATTCACCGTAGATCGCCATCACGGCCTCGAACAGCATATTCTTTCCCACACCCTGGGCGCCATGCACTACCAGCGCGGTTTTCATCTTGGCGCCAGGGTGCTGAATCGGATAGGCCAGCCAGCGCAGTATCCAGCGGTACACTTCGCGCGGCTTATCCTCTCCGCTGCACAGATACTCCAGCAGCTCCAGCAACTTATCACAGCAGCCTTCCGCCGGCTGCGTGGGCCAGCCACCCCACAGGTTGCACTTGATGTTCTGATCGGTTTCTGCCGGGTCGAAGCCGACCTCGGTGATGTCGTACACGCGCCGGTCATCGCGCGTTTTCATTTCGCGCCAGGCGTGATCTGGCAGGATGTCCAGCACGCATGATTTCGGCACAAGCTTGTACAGGTGATGGTCGAACATCGTGTCTTTGACGCCATAAATGAGCGAATAACGCAGCATGGCATCATCGACAGACATATAGGACGGCACGGCCTTCCCCGCCCCCCTGTGTTGCGCGTCCCGCGCGGAAGGCTTCGCCTTGCCAGCGGTCGGGAATTTCTGCTGCAGCGCGGCATCGATCTGCGCCTCCACGGCCTGCAGCGACTCCTGAACGTGCAAATCGTTGAAATCCGTCCATTTCACCGGCTTGCCGGTCTTCAGATCCGTGCGATCGGTGAATATCGGCCTGATCCACTCGGCATTGTCGATCGTCATCGCGGCATTGATCGCTACGGTGACGCCGGTATTGATCTTGCCGTGTGCCTCGCCGCAGTTGCTGCATGGCACAATCTGCCCATCGGCATCGGCCACCGGCACCTGATGCTTACAATGCTGGCAACGGCACAGATAATCATCATCGGCACAGATCAGAAAGCGCGCGCGCTTGTAATGCTTCTCCAGGTTGAGCAATACCGGCAAGATATTATTCGCCGAGAAGACAACGAACACCGGCAGACCCGTGGCCATGTGCAGGCTTGCGCCGGTCGCATAGCCCTCCGTGACCAGCATAATACCGCCTGGATCAGGCCGGCCGATCAGATGGAAATGCCCCTGCATAGCCAGGCCAGTCGGCCAGAAGCGCTTGTCGCTTTCCAGCTTTCGGATGCGCTCTTTGTGTGCCGGGTTGTCACGATCCAATATGAACTGCAGGCCATGCACCTTGCCGGCAACATCCAGCATCGGCACAGCGATTGCGCCATCTTTGGTGAACCGGATGCCGATAGCGTCCACTTTCTTCCGCGTCAGATAACCGGACTCGCCAGTGTCGGACATCGCCCGCCATTTCTGCACGGCACGCGCCGCTGCCTTCTCCTGCTCGCGCCTGAGTTGCTCGGCCATCTTCTTCTTGTTGGCGATGATGCGCTTGCGTACCAGTGCATTATCTTCGGCTGTAGCTTTCGAGGATCTCGGCAGCGCAATCTTCTGGGAGCCATTATCATTGCCATGCCATATCCCATAGTTTCCTACAATGGCAATCTCGCCGGAATGTAAGGCAATCTCATGTAGCCAGTACCAGCCCTTGCGGCCGCGTTCGCCGTCGACCTTGCAGCGCACAACCTTTGATGTATTGACTGCAAACTGTGATGTATCCAAACCAGCGCTCTCCAGCTGGTTGATCACGTCCTGATAATTGATGGCCATACTCATGCGCGGCGATCCAGAATGCGCCGGACTGCGCGATCGGCCTCGATCGGTAGTTCCTTCCTGATGCGCGCCAGCACGCGCTCATTGATGCGCCGCACGCCGAACATCTGCGGCACACCAAGCGTCTGCACCGGCTCAATCGGCAGCCGTGACTTCCCGGTACGACGGAAAATCGTGCGACCCTTGTTGCCTATGAATGCTCCCTTGATGGTCTTCGGAGACCCGCGCTTCTTGATTTTGAAGCGCAATTCATTCTGAGTGCCAGCTTTCTTGCGGCGACGCCCTTCAGCCAGGGTCACTTTTTTTTCCAGAAAATGGATCACGTTCAGCGAGCGTTTGCGACCACCGCCCCATGGATCAAGCACGGCCTTCAGCTTCGTGCGCGATGCGCGGAATACTCGCATCTTCGGTCTGACCTCGCGCTGCGTGATGGCATATTCACTGGCTATCGCCCGGACCATTTCAGTCTTCGCCTTCGCAGCCGTCTTGTTGATAGCCATCGATGCGGCGGCATTGATCTCATGATCAAGCATATTCATTCGGCGCTGCAGACGGTCGAAGCCCTCAAATCTCACAGAAAGAATATCACCCATGCGAAACACCACATGCGTTCACTATGTTCGACACCCATTCCCTAGCTCTTTTTCGCGCCGTTAAGTACCCGTACTGCGAGTATCCCCAGAAGGACCCGCAACCATGGATAGATATATCATTGCTTATCTGACGTGAGTTGAATTGTTCACCAGAAGACTTAACAAAGCTCAGGCCTTCATACCTTATGGGGGAGCGGGGATTACACTGCATCTGCAACCTCGCACATCTGCACGCGACAATAGTCGCCATCCACATAATCAAAGTTATCTTGCACCAATCGATTGCGCTCTTCGGCCTCGATCACAGCAAGATTCCTGTCTATAAATGCAGGGCCAACCACGCGCCCGGCAGGATTTACCACCAACCACACACGCTTCATACACCTAACCCCATGCCATCAGGCCAATCATCATCGCCACGATCAAACGAGGATTGCACCAGTGATACGGCGCGATCCCATAGTCCAGCTATCCATGCCATCATACGATCAGCCATGACCGCGCCATCCTTTGAATAGCTGCCATACCATGTACCCATCAACAGCAATCACGAACAGCACAAAAAAGATAATTACCGGATCCATACACCCTCCCTCATCGCACAATGGAACGGGCGGCCTGGTCGCCCACAGTTTCATTACGACTTGTCGTTGATGTATTTACAGCGCCAGGCTCGCTGTATCCTGTAACCGGGTAGCGGTCCGCACACATACGGCACTGCCCATGCTCATTAAGCCCGCCTGCCCGTTCTGTCCAATACGCTCCGCAGTCTTCGCAA
>CAZMXX010000444.1:0-3350 GCA_964570315.1 uncultured Anaerolineaceae bacterium
CGCTGGTGGCCAGGGAGACGGAAAAGATCGGCGGCAGGCCCGTGCTGCGGCAGGGGTTCACAACCGACAACGGCAACATCATCCTGGATGTGCACGATCTGAAGATTTCGGATCCCGAAGGTCTTGAGGACCATCTGAATGGCATTCCCGGCGTGGTCACCAACGGCATTTTTGCACGCCAGCGGGCCGACGAAGTTCTGATGGGTACGTCCGAGGGCGTCCAATACTTGTGAGAAAGAACCGGGCCGCCGCTTCCCGGCGTAGAATCCGGTACATCAAGCTGCTTCTCCGGACTTTACCTTGCAGAACCTGAAGGAATTCGTTTCCGAGCAACGATTGCGACTTCTGTGTGCGCAATCGCCGGCGGCCCTCTTGACGGCGCTTCTTGCCGCCGGGGTGCTCGTCTTCATGTTGCATGGCGTGGTCGCTCCACGCCGGCTGGCCATCTGGTTGGCCCTGCTCATCGCCGTAACCTTGGGAAGGATGCTGCTTCTTTGGCATTGGCGGCGACGGGAGCCGTGGGAAGCCGGCCGTTGTTATATGTTGCTCGGTCTTCTTGCATTCGCCTCCGGTACTCTGTGGGGCGGGGGTGCGCTGATGTTTTTGTTGCAGGCACCGCTGCAATATCAACTGTTCATCATCCTGATGGTGGGAGGCATGGTCACCGGTGCGGCCGCTGCTTACGCCGCATCCTTCCCCGTTTACATCGCCTTTTCCCTGCCAGCCCTTTTTCCGGAAACGGTCTGGTTCTTGTTGCAGGCGGACGGCATTCATGTGGCCACAGGATTGATGATGCTGCTTTTTTTCGTCGCCATGGGTTTCATCGTTCATCGCAATCGCGCGATGCTGTTCACCGGCCTCAAACATGAGTATCGGAACTTGCAACTCGCCCGCGAACTGAAACAGGAGATTCGTCACCGCAGGCAGGAGCAGGCCTTGCTGTCTTCGCAGTCGCAGGTATTGGAAAGGATCGCCCGTGGCGAGCGCCTGGGGACCGTACTGGAAACGCTGGTACGGCGTATCGAGACGCATTGCAAGGGCATGAAGTGTTCGGTTTTGCTGCTCGATCATGAGGGGAAACACCTTTTGCACGGCGCCGCCCCAAGTCTGCCGCAGGAATGGAATGAGGCCGTGAACGGATTTGAAATCGGACCGGTGGCCGGTTCCTGCGGCACGGCGGCCTACCGCAAGACCCGGGTGGTCAGCGCGGATATCGCCACCGATCCTCTGTGGGCGCCTTTCAGGGAACCGGCCCTGCGCTTGGATCTGCGCGCGTGCTGGTCGCAACCGATCCTTTCCTCGAAGAAGGTGGTCTTGGGAACATTCGCCATGTATTACCACGAACCGCGCCGGCCGACGGAATACGAGATTCGGGTGATCGAGACGGCGGCCGATCTGGCCGCCGTGGCCATTGTCCACGATCGCAAGACGGAAACCCTGAATCAATTGGTGCGTGTGATGCCCGATGGAATTGTGATCCATGTGCACGGTCGTTTCGTGTATGCCAACCCCGCAGCGGCCACTATGCTCGGCGCTCGGGAACCCGAGGACCTGATCGGCCGATCCATCCTGGAATTCATCCATCCCGATTTTCATTCCACGGTCCTGAAACGTATCCGGCGGGCTACCCGGGTACCGGTACCGGCGATGGAGGAAAAGCTGTTGCGCATGGACGGTGGCGAGTTCGAGGCGGAGGTGACCGCACTCCCGATCCGCTACGGGGGCGAGCCAGCCATTGAGGTGATCATCCATGACCTGAGCGCGCGCAGGCGGGCCGAGGAAGAGGCCGACCGCCTGCGGACCGCCGTCGAGCATGTGGAGGAGAGTATTTATCTGACCGATCGCAAAGGCAGGGTGATGTATGCCAATGCCGCCGCGGGGAAGCTGTACGGCCTGCCACCCGCAGAGATGCGAGGACGATACGTCGCCGAACTTCGCGGTGGCAGGCCGGGGGATGCGATGTATCGAAGGATCGTCACAGCCATGCGCGAGGGCCGAACATGGAAGGGTGAGATCGTGCTCAGGCGCAGCGATGGCGACCGGCGCGTGGTGCTCCATACCGTTTCTCCGGCCCCGGGCACCAACGGGGATCCTCCCTTCCATGTGTGCATCGATCACGATGTGACGGAGGCCAAGCGACAACGTGCCAGGATCGAGCATTCGCAGCGTCTGGAGAGCCTCGGTGTTTTGGCGGGCGGCATCGCCCATGATTTCAACAACATTCTGATGGCCATCATGGGCAATGCCGAATTGGGCCGGATGGAACTGCCGGATGCACATCCCGCACTCGCATATCTGGAGCGTATCGAGCAATCGAGTGCACGGGCGGCGGAGCTGTGCCGGCAGATGCTGGCCTATTCGGGTCGCGGAAAGTTTGTCGTCAAATCCGTGAACCTCTCCAGTCTGGTGCGGGAGATCACCAAGCTGCTTTCGGTGGGCATCGGCAAGAACGTGACCCTTCGATTGGATCTGGACGAGAACATCCCGCCCGTGCAGGCCGACACGGCCCAGTTGCAGCAGGTGGTGATGAATCTGGTCCTCAATGCCTCCGAGGCCATCGGCAAGGAGGAGGGAACGGTTTCGATTTCCACCGGCACAATGGTCGCAAGCGAGGCCGATCTCGAGGATGCTTACGCAGCCGATTCCATCGCCCCCGGGGACTTCGTTTATCTGCAGGTCCGCGACGACGGCTGCGGTATGGATGTGGAGACGCGCAGGAAGATCTTCGATCCCTTCTTTACAACCAAATTCACTGGACGGGGACTGGGGATGAGTGCGGTGCTCGGGATCGTTCGCGGTCATGGCGGGGCCATCAAAGTGAGTTCCAAGGTGGGGCGGGGCTCCACGTTCAATGTGATGTTTCCAGCCGCCCTGGAGACTTCATCGATGCAGGAGGAGAGTGAAATGGGACAGGATTGGAAGGGGAGCGGTACGGTGCTGGTGGTGGACGATGAGGAAACGGTCCGCAAGATGGCGGCACTGATGCTCGGACATATGGGCTTTGAGACGATCACGGCCGCGGACGGCATGGAGGCCGTGGATGTCTACAAGCGGAAACGAGGGAAGATTGTGGTCGTTCTTCTGGATATGACCATGCCGAGGATGGACGGGAGAGCTTGTTTTGAGGCCTTGCGGTGCATCGACAGGGAAGTGCGGGTGATTCTCTCCAGCGGCTACAGTGAGCAGGAGGCGGTCAACCGTTTTGCCTCTCGCGGTCCTGCGGCCTTCCTCCAGAAGCCGTATACGCTCGCCGCCCTGCGTGCCACGATGCGCGATGTGCTTTCGGCCAGCACTGCCCAAGCGACACCCTGACCGGATCTCTAAAACGGTCACAGTTTTTAACTGTCCCC
>CAZMXX010000445.1:0-3346 GCA_964570315.1 uncultured Anaerolineaceae bacterium
GTACCTTAAAAATTCAAAAAACGATTGACAACCGGGCAGAAATCCGATACAATATGAGCAATTGCTCAACTTTGAGCAACGGCTCATTACGGAGGGCTGATGAAACCCGAACAATCACCCAAAGCGCGGCGCATCGCCGGACGAAAGCTGAAAATTCTGGACGCGGCGGCGGCAGTTTTCGCCGATAAAGGTTATCAGCGGGCAACCACCCGTGAAATCGCCCGCGTCGCCGATGTGGCGGAAGGCACCATCTACAACTATTTTGGCAACAAACAGGGGTTGCTGTTGGGCATTTTGCAGCAAATTGTGGAGGAAACCGGTAACAGCATCGCCGCCATTGAAGCGGATGATGTCACTTCAATGGTTGAGCAGGCGCTCGAAGCGCGGCTCGCGCTCTCGAAGAAGCATCGCATGTTGCTGACCTTTCTGCACGAGGCGCGACTCAACCCGGAGGTGCTGACGTTTTACACCACCCACCTGCGCGACCATCTGCTGACGGTGATGACCGAGCGGATAGCCATCCTCCATCAATTGGGCATCATGCGTCCCGCCGATGCCCGACTGGTTGCCCGCATTTTTCTGGCACTTGTGATTGGCTTCGGGGTGCAATTTGAGTTGGGGGATGACGCTTTTTTGGCGGAAGAAACCCCCGCCGCGCTGGCGCGGGGCATCACCGATGTGCTGTTGCACGGATTGCAGAAGCCGGATGTGGGAGAAAATACATGAAACGACACATCATTCCTCGGCGCGGATTGGCGATTGCCCGCAAAGAAATACGGCACATCTGGCGCAGCCCCATCAACCTTTTTCTGGTAGCGATTGCCCCCGCCTTCCTGTTGCTCACACTGGGCTATGTTTTCTCGCTGGATGTGGAACACATCAAACTGGCGGTGCTGGATTTTGACCAAACCGCAACTTCGCGGACGTATATCAACCTGATTGCGGGCGGCGAAACCATCTCGGTGGCGGCGACGGTATCAAATTATGATGCCATTGATGCGCTGTTGATTGCCGGTGACGTGGATGCGGGCGTCATCATCCCCCCCGATTTTTCCGAGCAGCTTTTGGGCGGTGAAATGCCGCGGGTGCAGGTGCTGGCGGACGGGAGCAACGCGCTGGTCGGTTCGACGGCGCAGGCGCGCATCAGCGGCGCATCGGCGCTGGCGATTCGCCGAATGTTCCCCAAAGCGTATGCCGCCGCCCCCTTCGAGGTGCGGGCGCGGGTGTGGTACAACCCGAATCTCAAATCGCTGGTGAGCATGATTCCCGGCTTGCTGGCAATTGTGCTGACCATGCCCGCACTGGCGTTGAGCCTCAGCCTGACCCGCGAAAAAGAGCTGGGCACGCTGGAAGGGCTGGTTGCCACGCCGATGCGGGGCATCGAATATTTGCTGGGCAAAATGACGGCATACATGGCGGTCGGGGTCATCGGATTGCTGTTGAGCTGGGTGCTGGCAGTGGCGTGGTTTCGCGTCCCGTTTATGGGGTCGTTGGGGCTGTTGGTCGGGTTGACGCTCACCTATTATCTGGCGACGATGGGTTTCAGTCTGGTGACATCGGCTTGGCTGAAAAGCCAGCAAACAGCACTGTTCACCGTGATGATGATTTTTTTTGTCCCCAGCTTCTTTTTAACCGGGTTGATTTTCCCGGTTGACCGCAGCAAACCGGGCGCGTTGGCGGCGGCGATGATGCTGCCCGCCACCCATTACATCACTATTGCCCGGGGCATCTTCCTCAAGGGCGTGGGGATGCAATATTTGGTGCAACCGACCATCGTTCTGCTGGCGATGGGCTTTTCCGCACTGGTCATCAGCGTGCTGGCATTCAAAAAACGGGTGGGGTGAACGATATGTGGGCGCGCATCTGGCAAATCATCATCAAAGAAATTATCCAATATCGCCACGACATTGTGCTGACGATTTTCATTTTTACTTTTCCGGTGATGCAGTTGATTTTAGTCGCCAACGCCACCGCCGCCGATATTTCCGGACTGCCGATAGCAATTTTCGACCGGGATAACAGCGCGTTGAGCCGGAAAATTGCGCAATCGCTGGCGAATGTGAACACCGTCACCCCTTCTGAATTCCCCGACGATATGGATGCGGTGGAGCGGCTGTTACAGCGCGGGGACGTGTGGCTGGCGGTCATCATCCCGCCCGATTTTGCCGCCGATTTTGAAGCGGGCAACCGCGCGGCGCAGATACAAATCATCACCGACGGGTCGAGCGTTTATGGCGGTAGTTCCGCGCTCCGCGCAACGGAAGGCGCCATCAACAGCGTGCTGTATCGGGAATTTCGGCAGGGGCGGGCGGTGCGGGGGAGTGTCGTCCCCGCCGTATCCATCGAGCCGCGCATGCGCTTCAACACCGCGCTGGACAAGCGATACAACAGCGTGCCCGCCCAATTCGCTTTCATCGTGTATCAAGTTACGCTGATTGTCGCCGCATTGGGCTTGGTGCGCGAGCGGGAACTCGGCACACTGGAGCAGTTGATGGTCTCGCCCATGCGCCGCCGGGATATGCTCATCGGCAAGGCGTTGCCCGCCGTGGTGATTGGCTATGTGGATTTTCTGCTGATGCTGTGGGTGCTGGTGGGCGTGTATCACATTCCCCAGCGCGGGTCGTGGGCGCTTTTGCTGGGGCTGTCGCTTCTTTTCATCATCGCCGAAACGGGTTGGGGGCTGATGATTTCGGCGCAGGCGCAGAGCCAACAGCAAGCCCTGCTGGTCATTTTCCCGCTGATGATGGTTGATTTGGCGTTGTCGGGCTATCTTGTGCCGGTGGAAAATATGCCGTTGTGGCTGCAAGCGTTGTCGGCATTTTCACCGATGCGGCATTACATCACCATCGTCAAGGCGTTGATGATAAAAGGGGCGTCGCTGGCGAACCTGTGGCAACCGGCGCTGGCATTGGTCGGATTGGCAGTGCTGATGGCGTATCTGAGTCATCGTTTTTTGACACGAACATTTGAATAATCAAGCAGAAATGGGCGATAATCCCAGATGTAACAGTAACGCCCGGTCAACCGCAGCCATTATTTTAGGGGACAGCGTTCCCATTTTGTGAACTAAACGCGATTTATCGAGCGTGCGAATGTGGAAAGCCAGAATGACGGAATCTTTTGATAATCCGGATTCCTGTGCGGGGACAAAAACAGTGAACAAAAAACGGCTTGTTTTCAAATTGGAAGTTAGGGGAACGATCGTAACCGTTGGGATACGCGCATTTGCCAAATTGCATTGAACAACCAACACCGGACGAGTTCCGGCTTGTTCAACACCAACCGTGGGATTTAAATCGGCTAAAAAAATATCACCCCGTTTGATTGCCACCGGTCGTTCCTTCTG
>CAZMXX010000446.1:0-3334 GCA_964570315.1 uncultured Anaerolineaceae bacterium
ATGGGAATGGCGAATTTCGACAAGATGGAATGCCCCGGATGTTTCTCCGACCGCTTTGGTCCGTATGGCGTTTTCTTCCATATGCCACATGATACGCCCGATGAACTGGGCGTCATCAGAGATTGGGCGCTGGGCAATACCGACGTGTTGACCGGAAAAGTCACTTTCGGCTATAGCTCCACTTCCACATTTGAGTGGCAGGGCATCACCAATGTATACGAAACAACCCCCTGTTTTACACAAGAAACACATATTGTCGATACCGGCGATGTGAGCGCAGGGAGTTTGGAAGCGTTTGGATTATATTTGCACTCATTCGGCGACAATTTATCACACGGAAACTGCCTCAAAGCAGCCGATGCGGAAGGGTATTACTTCGCGGCGCACGTTTCAGTGAAAGGGCTCAGTGACCCCCTGTGGGACTGCCGTTGGACGCATCACGAATACGAATTCGGCGACCCCGCAAAATATCCGATTTTCGGGGTGGACAGTCCGCGCACATTGAATGCCGTTTATGCGCTTTACAACGAAATATACAACTACGCCCTTGCCAGCGACCGCATCGTGTACCGTCCCATCCCCATAACCGCAGAGAACAATTACATGTCCGACACCGTCAAAACGTTTGTATATACGACGACCGCATTTTCCCCAACAGCCCGCCGGAGTGTGGCGAATGATTTGCGGAATTGGGCGCTCCAAACACGCGCCACATCGCCGGATTACTGGTTGTATCGGGTGTATTTGCCGGTCATCGTCCGGTAAAACAACGCGCCCATACCATTTGAAGATGAACGGATGTTCGGTATAATGATGATATGCAAACAATTGTTCTGCCGGACACCCGCCAAAAATTAGAGATGATGACCCGCACCGGGCAATTCGACTGCGACGGCGAGCCGACGCTCACCCTGCGCGAGAAACGCAAAGCCGATTTTCTGGCGCGCTCGGTGGTGCAGGTACAGCGCCCCGATGGCGCGATGACCGTCCTGCGCACGATGCAAACCAGCGCCTGCGAAAAAAATTGCCGGTACTGCCCCTTCCGCGCTGGACGCGACCAAACCCCGCGCGTTTCATTCTCCCCCGATGAGCTGGCGCGCACCTTCGATGCGATGGCGCGGGCGCGCATCGTCCGCGGATTGTTTCTCAGCAGCGGCATCGTCGGGGGCGGCACGCGGGCGATGGACCCAATGCTGGCAACCGCCGAACTCCTGCGCGGAAAATACAACTATCGCGGCTACATCCACCTGAAGGTGATGCCCGGCGCGGAACAGGCGCAGGTTGAACAAGCCTTTCGGCTGGCAGACCGGGTCTCCATCAATCTGGAAGGGGCGAACACCCGCCGCCTGGCATTGCTCGCCCCGCAAAAAGATATGCACCGCGAACTCCTCCCCGCCATCCACTGGGTGAACCGCTTCGCCCGCCAACACCATCCCCACACCAAGCCGCCGAGTCTGGTCACCCAGTTTGTGGTGGGTCCCGCCGGAGAAACCGACCGCGAACTCCTTTCCGGGGTGGCGTGGCTGTATCGCCACCGCAATTTGAGCCGCGCCTATTTTTCCGCCTTCAATCCGATTGCCGGAACGCCGCTGGAAAATGAAACGCCGACGCCCCCCATTCGGGAACATCGGCTGTATCAGGCAGATTGGTTATTGCGTTTTTACGGGTTTCAGGTGGAGGAATTGCCCTTCGATGCGGCGGGGAAATTGCCCGCCGAGATTGACCCCAAGCTGGCGTGGGCGAAACAGCATTTGCGCCGTCAACCGGTGGAAATCAACGCCGCCTCCCGCGCCGAGCTGCTGCGCGTGCCGGGCATCGGACCTAAAACCGCCGACGCCATTTTGCACGCGCGACGTACCGGAAAATTTTATGACCTGTCGCATCTACGGGCGCAGGGCGTCATCGCCCGCCGCGCCGCGCCCTTCATCCTGCTGAACGGTCGCCGCCCGCCGCAGCAAATGCCCCTATTTTGAGGTCAGCACCGCTGCGCTATACGCATCGCTGACCAGCGTCAGCAAATGGTTGGTGATAGCTTCAAAGTGCATTTCCCCATTCAAAAACCCTTCCACGCCGGGATATTCCCGCATCAAAATCGGGCGCACCGTCCGCCGAATTTGGAACATCGCCGCCAAAGCCACCCCGTATGATTCCCCATTCGACCACAGCCATTCCGCCAACGCGGCGGTTCGCGCCGAAACAAACGCATCGCCGGATTGCGCCATCAATTTAAAAATAGCGATGAACCGCCGCAACGTTTCCACCTCCGCGGGGGAGGTCAGCGCATCGCCCGCCAATTGCTGCACCGTGTCCCAGCGATGGGCGAGCCGCGTCAAAACCTCAAAATTCAATGTGTCCATCCATGCACCTCGTGGTATAATTGTTCCGAAAAAATTCAATCAAAGAAGGGTGAAATGTCATTGCGAGCGCAACGAAGCAATCTTTGCACCCCAATAGCGGAGATTGCTTCAGCTCTACGCGCCTCGCAATGACACCCTGTATCGTTGCAAAATTCAATCCCATCACCTGCCGACAGGATTTCCATATGCCGGATTATAGACTTTTTATCGCAATTGAGCTACCCGCCGAGGCGCAAATGGCGCTGCGAAACACTCAGCGTGCGCTGGACAAACTGCCCGCCGTGCGCTGGACAAAACCCGCCAACATCCACCTCACGCTGCAATTTTTGGGGGATTATCCTGCCGCGCGGGTCGAAACGCTGCTCGACGCCCTGCGGTCGGTGGAAACCCACCCGCCATTTGAGTTGACATTGGCAGCCATCGGCGCATTTCCAAATTTAAAACGCCCGCGCATCATCTGGGCGGGGGTGAAGGGAGATACCGCCGCGCTGACCGCGCTGCATCGGGCGGTTGTTTCTGCAACCGCCGCGCTGGGGATCGAGGCGGAAAAACGCCCCTTCAAACCGCACCTGACCCTCGGACGGGTGAAGCAATGGGCGCGCGGAAACGACCACCGCGCCATCGCCGCCGCCCTCGACGGGGCAACGGTGGGCACAATCGCCACCGTGCCCGTGGGGAAAATCAGCCTCATCCGCAGTCAACTCACGCGGGAAGGCGCAATTTACACCCCGCTCGGCAGCGTTTTTCTGCGGGGGTGAATTTTTAGGTGAATTGCGCCAGCGCTTCCGCCAACGCCTCTTCATGCCCCACCAGCATCAACAAATCGCCGCGCATCAGGCGGGTGTTGCCGTGCGGAATGAACACCTCCTCCCCGCGCCGAATGCCCATCAACAGCGCATCGCCGACGAGTTGAACCTCGCGCAGACGTTTACCGATGAACGCCGCATTTTGCAATGAAATTTCGCGCACTTCCACCC
>CAZMXX010000447.1:0-3331 GCA_964570315.1 uncultured Anaerolineaceae bacterium
CCATTAGGTAATCCTCCAAAAAATTATATATTACATATTTGCTTTACAATTACTACTCACTATATATTTGATAGCGATTATAGCATAAATATTTCCTTTGTCAAATGCACTTTAGCTGGTATAATGTCATTTAGGAGACGATAAATGATGACCGACGAACATCACGATTGTCCAATTGAAAAAATCGCCAAAATAATTGGCGACAAATGGACGTTGCTGATATTACGAGATTTAGGGGACGGCTGTAAACGTTTCGGGGAACTGCAAAAATCGGTGACGGGCATCAGCCCGCGTACGCTTTCGGCGCGGTTGAGTATGCTGGAAAAAAACGGGGTACTGACTCGCCGCGCTTATGCCGAAATTCCACCGCGCGTGGAATACACGCTCACGGAAAAGGGGGCGGCGCTGTTGCCGCTCATTGAAAGTATGCGGCAGTACGGCAACGAATGGCTGGTGGACACGGCAACCGCGAAGTAGCCGCATCCCACACCATAATCATGGCAGCGGCAAATAGACAGCCCATTGCAACATCACAACCCGATAAACCCACTGCGGGAATTGCTCCAGTCGGCAGTATCCACAACGGCATTTTGTATCGTTACATCTATTCACCCTAAAATTCGTAAATCCACTTATTCGTAAATCCGCATTTTACAAAAAACCCGCGCCGTATTGACAAGTTTTCTCTTTTGGGCGTAGAATTGTGATATATATGCCACGGCATTTCTCATAATTTCACAACAAAGGAGAACCCAATTAATGCGCGCAAAAAAAATCGGCGTTTTCTTGGCTTTGGTTATTTTCATCAGCAGTTTGGCATTTGCCACCCTTGCCCTTGCCGATGCACCCCCGCACACCACCGATTGGAGTAGCGCCTCCCCCACCGCCGCCTCACTGGTGGTCGGCGTGCCATACAAGGACGGCGGTTCTGCAACCAACCCCGGTATGATACAAGTTGTCTATGGTTATGCTGGTTATGGGCTTGAAAACAACACCAGTGAATATTTTGGGCAAACCTCTTCCACAGGCGTAATTGGAGACGATGATTATTTTGGCAAAGCAATAGCAGTAGACGATTTTAACCGTGACGGTTATTACGATATTGCCGTGGGGGTACCGGGCGATGACAACGGACCTTTTTCAGCGGTTGGCGCGGTGAACATCTTCTACGGGTCAGCATCAGGGTTTACAACCACTAACGATGACTACTTTGCATTTGTTGATGTTGACCCCGAAGGCGGTTCTCATAATGATTACTTCGGTGCGGCATTAACCACCGGTGATTTCAACGGCGACCACTACCCCGATTTGGCAATCGGTGTGCCGGGGTACGACACCCCCTACTCAACCGGCGTTTACACAGATGCAGGCGCGGTTGTAATTTTTTGGGGCGGCAGCAACGGCATCAGCGCCAGCGGTCGAGATGTATACGATCATAACGATTCTTTGGCGGAATATGGCTCCGCGTTAGCCGCCGCCGATTTTGATGGAGACGGGGTTGATGAACTTGTAATTGGCGCGCCCAATAACTCCACCCCCGCCCCCATCTCAAACCCCGCCCGTGGAGGGGCTATATATATTCTTACCCCATTCAATGGTAATCAAGCATATTGGCATCAAACGCTTGTGGGAGGGGACGACGGAGAAGATGGCGACCGCTTCGGCGCATCGCTGGCGGTTGGCGATTTCAACGGCGACGGTTACCCTGATTTGGCAGTCGGCGCGCCGGGGGAAAACCTGAATGGAAACATATTCTCGATGGTAGACGTCGGCGCGGTGAGTGTGATATACAATGACGGAAGCGGGTTGTCGGCAACCGATGCACAATTCTGGTGGCAAAGCGATGTGAACGCCACTTACAATCCGCATAATACATCAGAAGCATTCGACCAATTCGGTTACGCTTTAGCCGGTGGCGATTTTAACAACGACGGCTTCGATGATTTGGCAATCGGTGTGCCGTATGAAGATTTAACCGTCACCGTCAATGGCACGGAAACAACCTATAACAACATTGGACTGGTGCAGTTGATTCCGGGGA
This sequence comes from uncultured Anaerolineaceae bacterium, assembly GCA_964570315.1. Classification (GTDB taxonomy): domain Bacteria; phylum Chloroflexota; class Anaerolineae; order 4572-78; family 4572-78; genus JANTHQ01. Next base: position 2,042 of record CAZMXX010000447.1, read on the forward strand.
CAGCGGCGGCATTGACTACCACAAATTCAGGCATCGATTTAGCCCCGCTTGACCCGAGCGATAATCAATATCGCGGATTCTCATTGGCTTCCGGTGATTTCGATAAAGACGGCAAAGATGACATCGCCGTAGGATTGCCGGGGTATTCAACAACGAGCGCCACAAGTGCCGGTGCCGTGAGATATTGTTACGATATTTCTATGTCTGCAAGCCTTAACAGCATTACATGCGGTCAACCGAATATACAATCTTCACCGGCAACCCCTGCAGATTACGACCGAGCCGGCTGGGCGTTGGCTACTTTGCCCAGCCCCCTCTCACATCGAGTTTATCTGCCGTTGATTTTGCGATAGAAAAAACCCCGACGGGTATCAAAACCTGTCGGGGTTGATGCGTGATGCGTGAAAAACATAATTGCCGAGTTGCAATCGTCAAATCACGTTTCACGGATCACGTTATCACATACGCGCCAATCTCCAATTAACCGGCACTCCCGCTATGCCCGTTCCACCGAAACCGTTTTGCTGCCGATGCGGTAATCCTGCGGATTGGCGAGCACTTTGTCCACAAATTGTTCCGGGACATCCACAAATGTGCGCTGTTTCTGCACCCGAATTTTGCCGAGCGAGTGTCCGGGGATGTTGGCATACTTCGCCAGTGAACGCACGATGTGGTTGATGCGAACCCCGTGAATTTCACCCGTGCCGAGTGCAATCCGCACCATCCCCTCTTCATGTGACGCCCGTCCGAAGCTGCGTTTTTCCTGCCCGCCTTTGCGGCGGTTGCGGAATGTGCGTTCTTTCGACGGTTTTGAGAATCGCACTTCGCCCACCGGCTCGATGGGGCGTTGTTTTTCGGATTTGCGCGCCAGTTTCAGCGCGGCGGCGGCAACCGCCAGCGGGTCGTGCCCCGCTTCCACCAGCTCCGCCACAATTTCCGCTTCCGCCCGATACCGCGCGCGGCTCAACCACACCGTCACTTTTTCCACCAAGATGGCTTTTCGCCGAGCGTAAATATCCTCTTCAGTGGGAATTTCCATCGCCGTCATTTTTTGTTTGGTGTATTTTTCAATCCGCCGCAATCGCCACTGTTCTTTGGGAGTTGCCAACGAAATGGCGACGCCCGTTTTTCCCGCGCGTCCCGTTCGCCCCACCCGATGCACGAACACTTCGGGGTCATCCGGCAAATCATAATTGAAGACGTGTGAAATATCATCAATGTCCAGCCCACGTGCGGCGACATCCGTCGCCACCAGCACGGTGACGCGCCCCTGCCGGAAACGGTTGAGTG
>CAZMXX010000448.1:0-3303 GCA_964570315.1 uncultured Anaerolineaceae bacterium
GCTCAACAGAGTTAATTGGGGCGAGGCGTTATCATCTGAAGCGGGGGACGTCGGAGTTTCTGCCGGGGCGGGTACTTCAGCCAACGGGGTTTCCGCCGTCTGTATCTCCTCGGGTTCACCGGCGGGGGCGGTGTTGGCGCGGACGATGGTATCGTCAATCACTTGTGTCACCAGCGCTTCCACCCGTTTCAGCACGCCACCGGCAAAAACCGGCGACATTTCTTTTTCAGGAATGGCAGCAGATACGAGTATCGGCGATTGCGGCACGTCATCCGGTTGCAGTTGCACTTGCATGGCAATGGATATATTCAAGATAACCTCCTTCTTAAAAAGCCACGAGTTCGCATTCTCACCGAGATGCGAACTCGTATTAATTTCCATCTGAGGAATTTAAACCGTAGGAACGCGAGCCGCCGCTCGCAAATCCTGCCACATTTCCGGTACACGGTGGCGGTTGGCGTCGAAGCCACCGGAATATTTGCCGGTCGCCGTCAGAATAACACCGGCCTCTTTGGCGTCCATGCTCAATTTTTCCGCCACAGCCGCAAAGAATTCCGCGCGCGGCATACCGACGTAAACCGGGCTGTCAGGTTCGCTTTCCACGCCGGATACCGTTGCGGGCGCGCTTTCGTTGGTGGCGCTGCCCGCCGGGGGGCGCAGTTCAACGATCTTTTTCGGGTGTCCTTTTTCGGGATCAATGATATAGACCGCCACCCAACCGTCGAGGTCATGCCCGTTAATTGGGTCGAGGTCGTCCGGATTCAACCCGGCTTTCTGCAACACTTCGGGCCAGATAGTGACACCCCATTTCCGAAAATTGCCGCCTTTGACCTTCCAGTAGATCGTGCCATCGTTGACGTTCGGCACCAGTTTTTCGGCGTCGAACGCCAGTTCGCCCGGTTTGCCGGGCGCTTTGACGCCGTATTCAGCTTCCAGAATCTCGATCAGTCGCGTGAAGCGGTTCAGTAGATTGAGTTCATCTTCGCTGCGCAACGTGAACTGCACGGCGTAACCGTGAACGCTCGTCGTGAAATTGATGCTTGCCGGCGCTTCCGGCAAGCCGTAGCTGTTCAGTTTGTCAGTCATTGACTTTTCCTCCTTTGTGTTTATTCCGGTTTCTAATTGCCCACTGTCGCTTGCAATCACCACATATGCAGGCAACAAAAAAGACGACGGCCGGGTTTGTCCCGAACCGCCGTCACTGAGACCGTGTAGACCAACACCGCTGTTTCCAGATATTCATACTGTGCCAGTTCTGTCGGTGGCGTCAGGCTAGAATAAAGATAATTGCGCCTGAGGGGTAGCTAGCCGGTGACTGGCTTTTCCTTTGGCGCGACGGTGGCTCTGTGTGCCGAACGCGGCGGCTATTTGGCGCTGCAAATCAGCGGAAAACGGGGCAGGCAGTGCCATCCATTCCGGTGATGACAAGTGATGAAGTAAGGACATGGCAGTCATCGCGCCATCCTGCGTAAAGCACGCCTTGTAATCGAGTGCCCACCGCACAATGCCGTTGACTTGCTCGGCATAATCCAGCATAGCGAGTACCAGATCGTGTCCTGTTGCTGCACCCCAACCGGAATAGACCCGCAGCGGCACGCCCATGAAAGTATCCACACCGGTGAACCGCCCCCAGAATTCCAGGAACGCCGGGACAGTTTCAAAATACGTGGCGTAAAAACCGGACCGGCTATAGTGCGCGATGAAACCGCAGTGCATGTGGATGAACGAGTACAGCCGCTGTGTGAACTTCTCTTCCGTGAAGCCGCTACGGATGAACCGCTGCCAAGTTTTGAGGATTTTTCGCTTGTCCGCAGCGGTATAGAATTCCTCATCTATGAAAGCAGGGGCAATCATTTTAGTTTCTCTTTGTGTCATATTCCTCACCCGCGTGAAGCCAGAAGGGGGACAGAATTAGTAGTACATCCACTTTGTCAGCCGAATGTGGTTTCGTGCCGGTTTTGATGGACAATGACGTACACCATCCTTGTCCACCAAAAGTAGTAATATTTCACAAAAACATCCTTTCCTTGCAGAACCTGAATTCGGGATAAGAAAAGTTATGCTCAAGCAATGTAAAAACAGCCCACAGATAACACAGACTATAATGCTTCGATGGCACAGACTTTTTGTTTTTTGATTTTATCTGTGAACATCTGTACCCGCAGGGGGATAATGTCTATCTGTGAGCAATAACTCTTATCCCGAACTGAGACTATTTAGTATTTTTCGGGAACGATTTAACTTTGTAGAGGGCAAAGGTCTCTGCCCGCGCATCTACCGGGAAGAGGACGCTCTCCCGCCCTTTTTGCAACCGCTGCCAGTCAGCCAGTGTCCAGACGTACAGCATCCAGAGTTGGGCATCCGACAGATTGCCGACCTGTTTCTTAAATTCCTTCTCGAACCAGTCATTGGACTTTTCGTTGGCTTTCATCGGTTTGCCGGTCAGGGGGGACAACAGCATACGGTCACTGTATGCGGAGGCAATATCTTTTGCCAGATACGCGATTTGCGCCTCAATCCACATCCGCGGCATTTGTGGCGCGTCGTCGTGCGCCGGGATGATTTTCGACCAGTCGGTTTCTTTGGGCGCGTATTGCCGACACCACGGGATTGCCTGCCCCGTGCCGTTCTCCGGCTGACGTACTGAGAATTCAACTTTCCGTAGGCGTCCCGCCCACTCGCAATGGGGGACGGTCTCGTCTTTGGTCGGACTGCTGTTTCGGAAGTGGCGGCAGGCGTCGCAGCGAGTCGCCAGCGGGTGATTTGTCCCCCCAAGTTCCATATGGTGCGCCATAAAGTCACGGATGGTTTCGCGCATTTTCGCCACCGGGCTTTCTTTGGGTTCAGCCGTTTTGGGCGCTATGCCCTGAGCGGATTTGGGTGCCGGCGGCGTATCATTTCCGGATGGCGATTTGGGAGCGGGTTTGTTTTCAATATTGGCTTCGCTCGTCTCAGCCGCTTTCCGCGCCTGATACGCATCGTGCAGTCCGGTGGCGTTTACGACGCGGTAGGGACGGTCCGGAGACACACCGGGCAGCCCGGCCCACGCCCACGGAACATCGTAGGCAAACGATTCCTGCAACGTTGAAAATTTGACACAGACATCATTGACCGTTTTCCCGCGGCGGCACGGCAAATCAAGGTCATTTTGTAGCAGTTCGGGTGGCAGGGAATGCACCACGCAGTTGGTGCATACTGCGTCTTGCAGGCAGGTTGTCATCGCTTGCGCCCAGTTGACCTGTCCGCCGTTGACCACCAAGTCGGGGGCAAAGGCACGCACGAAAGCGGCGGCAACCTGAGCTT
>CAZMXX010000449.1:0-3298 GCA_964570315.1 uncultured Anaerolineaceae bacterium
CCCCGGGCGACCACGGCTTACTCGGGAGCGGAGCGGGCAGATGACGAGAAAGGCAAGGCGGCGGGGCGCCTCGGAACCAGCACCGAGAACGCAATGGCGGCAAAAGCGGGCTTCTGCTGCTGCAACATCCGCGCCCCGTACTGCCGAATGGCTTCCGGCAGCGGCAATTCCAAGCCCTCTGCCAACATCTGCAAATTCTCCGCAAGCCACTGATGTTGCGGCGCATGCAACCGAGCCTGCAACAAAAAGGTCATCGCTTTTTCGGCATCATTCCGCTGAATGGCAATGAAGCCGAGCAAGTTCAGCGCGTTGGCGTCTTCCGGATTTTCCTGCAACGCCAGGTGACACAGCCGTTCCGCCGAAGTGAGATGACGCGTGCGCAACACATATTCCGCCAGCACGACCCATTCCCCCGGTTTGGGTGCATCCAGTGCCATTGCCTGCGCCAACGCCTCTGTGGCGCGATGCCACCGCTGACGGTGATTCTCCGCGCGCGCCAGCAATCGCAGCGCGGGGATATTCCCCGTTGCCACCGGCTCCAGCGCGTCCGCCACCGCGTCGAAATTCCCCGCCGCGAAATCCCGCTGAATGGCGTCCCATCCGGCAGGGGGTCGAAGGCTCTTTTCCGCGCCCATCGCCGCCAGCATTTCGGCAAAAGTTTGCCGCGCCCGCTGCAATTCTCCGCGCAGCAGATACACCTGCCCCAATATCGCTTCCGGTTTCCCCGGCGTCCACGCCTGCCCCAACGAATCACTTTCCGCGGGCAACCGGCGCGCGCGAAGCAGCCATTCCAGCGCGTCGTCCAATTCATCCTGCCGAAAATGGAACAAGCCCGCCACCACCGCCAAATGCCGCCGCCGGGGGAAGCGGTCAATGGTCAGTTGCAGGATGCGCCGGGCATCACCCAGCCGCCCCAAATTGTTGTAAATGTCCAGCAAACCCGTGTGCGCCTGATAAACATAAATTTCCCAGTTCAAATCGGCGGGCGGGTCTGCCAGCACCGCTTCATAATCGTCAATTGCCGTTTCCACATCCCCCAAAATGGACAAACTGGCGGCGCGGTGATAACGCCAATAAAGGTCGTTGGGGTCTTTCTCCAATTCGGCATTGATGATAGCCATATTGCGCCGGGCTTTGGCTTTGTATTCGTCCACAGTGATGGTGTAGCCGGTGTGTTGAATATTGATATTGGTGCGCGCCACCACCAGCTTTTTGTCCAGCACATCCGGGACGATGGATTCATGCAGTGCGCCGTGAAACCGCACCCCGAGCCGGTTGCGGAAAAGGCGGAAATGCTCCACAATCGCATCCGCGCTGCCGGTGGACGCGCCATGGCTGACCACGCGGCACATATACACATCGGCGTTGCCCGACGTGACCGCCTGTTTGAGTTTGGCGGCACCGGCGGGTTCGAGCCGGTCGTCGGCATCCATCCAAAAAATCCAGTCGCCGGTGGCATCTTTGATGGACTCGTTTCGGGCAGCGGCGAAATCATCAATCCACGGAAAATGTTTCACCACCGCACCGAGCGATTCCGCAATTTCCACCGTGCGGTCGGTGGAGCCGGTATCCACAATGATGATTTCCGAGGCAAAATCGCCCACCGATTCAACGCACGCTCGCAGATTGTCTTCTTCATTTTTCACAATCATGCACAGCGACACGGGCGGATACGATTGCGGCGGGTTCTGCCCATCGAAGGTTAAATCGGGTCCCTGCAAAAATTGACGTTTGGGTTTGGGTCGGTCTTTTTTATATGCGGTCATCGTTCCATCCGGAAATTAGGTGACTGTGTTCGCTTCGAGTTGTTGCGCGATTTGCCACGCGGCGATGGCGTCCTGCGCCATGCCCAAACCGTTGAGCGACACGCCCAGCGATTTGTAGGCGGCGGCATCGGCGGGGGAAAGGTCTACCAGCAGGGCGAAGGCTTCGGTGGCGGCGGCATAATCCTGCCGGTGAATGCAGCGCAGTCCGTGCTGGCGAATCAATTCGAGCGGTGAAACAAACAGCAATGCCGCCACTCGCCGCAACAGCGAAAGCGCCTGCTCGCGCCGGTCTGCCGCCAATGCCACGCTGATGGCGTCCGCCGGGGTTTGCCAAAAATCTTCGTTTTGGCGGATGACCGTCAGCAAATCGTCCGCAGCGGGATGGGCAGGATGCGCCGCCAACACCCGTTGGCAGATGCGCGCGGCACTGCCGGTTTTTCCCGTTTTGAAGATGAGCGCCGTCGCCAGCGCGAGCCGGTCGTCGGGGGCGGGCGCACCGAGGGCGATGGCGTGCGCGAAAGCGTCCACCGCGCGCGCCCAATCCTGCGCCTCGAATGCGGCTTTCGCGTCGCGGCGCAGCGCGGCGACATCCGCCGCCGCATACCATTGCCGCGCCCGGTCGTCATCCCCCAGCAGCAGATACGCTTGCCCCAAATAGCCTTCCAGTGTGCCGGGCAGCCACGTTTGCCCCTGCACGGTCAACGATTCGGCGGGGAGCGCGGCGGCTTTTTCCAGCCACCGGCGAGCGGCGGCGGGGTCGTCGGCGTTTAAATAGAACATTCCGGCGGCAATGAACAGATGTTGCCGCGCCGGGAAGCGCGTCATCGCCCGGCGAAACAACGCTTCCGCTTTTTCAAAACGCTGAGTTTTACTGTACAGCGCAATCAGCCACAGATGGCTGTAATAAAATTCCACCTCGCTGATGCCCTGCCCGCCGGATGCCACCACAAATTCCAGCGCCTTGATTGCCGGCGCATGGTCATCCAACATTGCCAGCGACAGCCCCAAATGGTGATGCCAGCGCACGCTCTGCGGGTCGTCCGCCAAACACTTGCGGATGATGCCCAGATTGCGGCGGGTTTTGGCTTTCAGCAGGTCGTCTCCCAGCACATACCCCACGTGTTCAATTTCGATGTTGGTGTATGCCAGCGTCACCGGTTCGGCTGCCGCCGCCAAGTTCAAATCCTCATGCAAAGGGTAAATGAAAGCTAGCCCCAGCCCGTTGCGGAAAAGCCGCAGGTGGTGGGCAATTGCCCGCGATTGGTGATGTTGGGCGTTCGGGCTGATGATGCGCGCGCTGTAAACGTCGGCGCGGTTGGAGACGAGCGCCCGTTTGAGCCGATTCAGGTTTTCGGGCGTGAGACGGTCGTCGGCGTCCATCCAGAAAATCCAGTCGCCGGTGGCGTGCCGCAACGATTCGTTCCGCGCGGCGGCGAAATCGTCCACCCACGGGAAAAACTCCACCCGCGCCCCGAACCGGCGCGCAATCTCCACCGTGCGGTCGGTGGAGCCGGTATCCACCACGATGATTT
>CAZMXX010000450.1:0-1214 GCA_964570315.1 uncultured Anaerolineaceae bacterium
GTATCATCATCACCAAAAGTTGCGGTTCAAGATGCCCGAAGGAGATTTTTTTGAGAGGCAACGCCCACAGCAGCGCCCCGTCGAGCAAGACTGCCGCCACGAAAATGGCTGTGCCCACCACCGCCAGCGGCGACGCGACCACTTCCCACAGCGCGAAAATCAGGCGGAACATCACCAGCAGCGTCAGGGCATTCCACCACAGGGGACGCTCGCGGAACGATTGGAACCAGACCATCACGCCGTGCAGCCAGCGTTCTTCCAGCACGGCGGGGTTCGGTTTGGGCGGGGAGGTGATGGGTATATCAGTCATCAGTATTCCTTTTTTGGGGAGGCTGGGCGTCACGGCGAAGCATCAACAGCGTGAAATCGTCCGATTGCGGGCACGGGTTGGCAAACGCCGTCACCGCGTCGTGGATATTCTGCACCACATCCGCCGCCGGTTGCCGCCGCAAGCGCTGCACGGTCTCGCGCAGTCGTTTTTCGCCGAACATTTCTTCGGCATCGTTGAAGGCTTCCGTCACGCCATCGGTATAAAACAGCACGCCGTCGCCGGGGTTGAGGACAATGGTTTTCTGTTCAAATTGGAAGGGATCCATCACGCCCAACACAATCCCTTTGGTGCGCAATGTGTCTATCTGCCCGGACGGGCGCACCACAATGGGCGGATTGTGTCCCGCCGAGGCGTAAATCATTTCGCCCGTTGCGGTATCGAGCACGGTGCAAAAAGCAGTGACGAACATCCCCTGCGATGCTTTTTCCGCCAGCAGATGATTGACCCGCGCCAGAATATCCCGCGGCTGATGCAGTTCCACGGCGGTCGCCCGCACCAGCGAGGTGGTGCGCGCCATAAAAAGGGCGGCGGGCAAGCCTTTGTCCGCCACATCGGCAATGATGATGAGCAAGCGGTTGTCGGGCAACGGGAAGACGTCGAAAAAATCGCCGCCGACTTCCTTCGCCATTTTCCATTTGTCGGCAATTTCCCAGCCCGGCACGGATGGCAAATCATCGGGCAAAAACGATTCCTGAATTTCCCGCGCCAGCGAAAGTTCGCGCCGGAGTTGCTGTTGCGCCTGCTGCACCGCCAGCAGTTGCGCCGTCTGAATGAGGAATGCCGCCTGACTGGCAAAAATTTCGGTCAGCCGCCGCGCTTCCGCGCCGAAGCGGTTGGGTTTGCGATGCACCAGCACCAGCACCCCGTAAATTTTTTCGTCAAT
>CAZMXX010000450.1:1314-3293 GCA_964570315.1 uncultured Anaerolineaceae bacterium
AGCGGTTGGGTTTGCGATGCACCAGCACCAGCACCCCGTAAATTTTTTCGTCAATTGCCAGCACCGCGCTCACCGCGGAATGGTGGGGCGGAAACCCCTCCGCGAGCGGCGGCACCGGGTCGGTGGGTCGGCGCACCAGCGACGATTGCGCCGCCACCACTTTATCGAACCAGAGGTGCGCCATTTCGCCCGCAGGCGGGTCTTTGGGCAAACGGTAGCCCGTTTTAAAACGATAACCGCGCTCGGTTTTCTGCCAGATGGTGGCGAAGGTGAGGGGCAAAATGCCCGCCAATTCTTCCAGAATGGCAATCAAAGAATTGTCCAGCGATTCCCGCGCGCGCACAACTTTGGCAATCTGGCGCAGACTTTCGGCGGCTTTGCCGCGCCACCGCGCCGAGCGATAGAGCATGGCGTTCCGCAGCGCCACGGCGATATTCGCCGCCAACGTTTCCAACAGCCATTGGTCGTTGGGGGTAAAGGCGTTCAGCCGTTCACTTTCAATATCGAACACCCCCAGCACCGCCCCGCCAAAAACCAGCGGCACGGTCAGCTCAGAGCGAATTTCGACCCCCGGCAGCGAAATCGGGGTGAAGTGGGTATCTTCCTCCACATTGTTGATGAGCGCCGATTGCCCGGTGCGCGCCACCCAAGGGATGACCCCTTTTTTATTGTCCATACTGACCGATAATTCATGGCGCGCGTAATCCACATATACCCCGCGCCCCGCCTTCAATTCCACCCAGCGGCGTTCGGGATGCACCACAAAAATATGGACAAACTGGAAATCAAAGCGCTCGGTGAGCAGGTCTGCAACCCGTTGGAGCAATTTATCCACGTCCAACTCGGTGGCGATGGCGCGGCTCACTTCGGCAATGGTCATCAATTGTCCGGTGCGATGGTCGAGGCTGTTGATTTTGGCGGTGAGCTGCACCTGCGCCAGCAGGGCTTCCGTGACCATGGGGGAGAGATTTTTGAACGCGCCATACACGACTGCCACCGTCCGCGCCAGTTCGGGATGCACCACGGGAATGGCGACGAAAGTCGGCGCATCGGGGTCGGAGACGGGGGATTGCGCGGTGTATGCCTGCTCAATCACCGGCGGCAGATGCACAAATGCGCTTGTGCCGTCCCCGGCGAGCCACAATTGCGCGGGGTGACGGGTGAGTTCCGCCAATGCCTGCAACAATTTTGCGCGCCGCCGGGCGGGGGAATTCTCCGTGAGCATCGCGCGGTTCAGCTCGAGCAGTTGTTGCCAAACGCCGTCGGTTGCGGGAGGGGAGGTCATTCGGCGGCGTCCAATCGTTTAAAAAGATACAACGTATTTTCACCGGCTTTAAATTCAAACCGGACTTCATCCATCAATTGGCGCATCAGAAACAGCCCCAGCCCCCCCGCCGAGCGCGTGTCGAGCGGCGCGTCCAGTTCGGGCGCGGCGATGGATTCCGGCTCAAAAGCGACGCCGAAATCCACGATTTTCACCTGCAAGCCATCATCTTTGGGCGTACATTCCAGCACAATATCGCCTTTGCCCTCGCCACCGTAGGCGTGCTCGATGATGTTGCTGCACGCTTCATCCACCGCCATCTGCAACGCATAGACCGCGCGGTCATCAAACCCGGTTTTCACCGCCCACTCGGTGACGAAGTGGGCAATGGTGTTGAGGTTTTTATATAATCCTGCAATTCTCAGGGAAGCATCTGCCATATTTTTCGCTAAAAACTCCCCACCGCATCAGTTTCATCATCATAAATGAGAAATAATTCCGTCAACCCCGCCAAATCCAGCACTTCTTTCAAATTGGCGGGCACATTCGCCAAAACCAGATTACCGCGATTCCACCGTTTGCAGGTTTTCAGCGCGTCCAGCAATTGGCGCAACCCGGCGCTGGACATGAAGGTCACATCGCCCAAATTGAGCACAATTTTGAAGCGTCCCGCATCCATAATGGCATCAAACGTCGCTTTCAATTCCGGCGCGGT
>CAZMXX010000451.1:0-3292 GCA_964570315.1 uncultured Anaerolineaceae bacterium
TTGAACTCTTTCAGCTTCGTGCATTCCACAAGGCGATCTAGGGTCTTCATAGTAAAGACCTTCCCTCGAGTTGCGAGGATCATTTTTTTCATGTCTTCCCGTCGGACCCCGAAGCCCCGGCCACCGATACACGCGATCACTTCGAATTTTGGATCGTCTTTGGTGCGCCCGGCCAGACTCAACTCGCCTAGATGTTGAATACGTGTCACCTTATCGCGAGCCGTGCCGTCATCCTCTGTGATTTTCGCTTCGATAATGACCTGGGGGTTGAATTCACTGGGGATAATGAAGTCCGGTGTCTGGTCGAAACCCTCGATACGTTCCGCCCGCTTGGTTTTACGGAAACTGATCCCCGCCTTGGAGAGAACGTCCTCAATCGCGGATTCAAGGCTATCGCCGATGAGTTCACTTACGGAGTCTCGATGCCCGGCAAAGGGCCTTCCAAGAAATCGCTCATAGAGCAGCATGGCGTAGGGAACACCTATCCCTGCCAAGTTCTTGATGCTGTCAATACCATTTCTGGTATCGGCCTTGTCCAAGCGATGGAGCTGATCTTCTTCCACTTCGGGAACACCTGCCGCCAATAGCTTACATGCAGTTTTGACCATGGCTTTGAGGCGTTCCTTGGTCACGCCGTTGGTGTTGAGTTTTGTTTCAGGATTCATTCGAACCTTCCGGTCCAGTGAACGCACAAAACCTTGTGTCACTGAGATACCGGTTCTCTGCGTAGTGACATAACCCCACTCCGGCGGAGTAAACCCGAGCATGGAGCGCAGTACCACGATAGAAATCGGTTCAGAAATCGTTACCCGAAATACTTTTTCCGGATCGAGTTGCGAAAAACCCCCGGTTGCTGCTTTCAAGGCTTCATAGCCACGTTCGAATACAGGGTATTCAACGAATCCTAAACCCTTGGGCATGACAAGAAATTCCGATTCTAGACATGAAAATACGGCATCCACATAGCTTTCAGGATCACGGAGAATCTCCGCCAGGGAAACTTCAAAAGGGAACGTTGGCATAGTCCGCTCCATATTCCGCAACGCTTTCCTGGACGGTAAGCATAGGCATGCCCTTTGTCGTTGATGTTATTCTTTTGGCATTATTAAATTTTTCCAATTCGCCCTGTCCACCGAAACACTGGAGCCAATTCGCCACATTCGCTAGGCGCGATACAGTCGGCCGGTTTTTATCCCATTCGCTTCTGAGCGACCATATCGCAAGGCGGATCAAATGGCCGAAAGTGATGCACCTGATGTCGCCCTCTGTTGGCTTGACATTCCCTGCTTTTAGAGCAGCAAGATCCTCTTCTACGATTTTCGTGACTTCCTTCGGGGAATTCGCCAACCATTTTCGTTGCATGATGCCCGTTGATCGGCAGATGAATACGGTATCAATGATGGATGAGCCGGTCCCGTTGATATGTATGGATGCCCCCATTTCCGCAGGACAGGGGATTGACGCAGAACAGGTCAATCCTGCATCAAGAATTGCAACCGCAACAGGATAATATGCTTCAATTTTATTATGATGATACGTGAATGCAAGGGGCGCTCCCGGCTTCAGGGCTTTTGACATGCTTTGAAATACCGCGGAAAGCCCATCTGTAAAATGCTCCAGATCACGCCCCATATCCACGTTGCCCGTTAACTCGTTTATATTCCGGGTCGAAACGGCATTGAATGCCTGGGAACCCTGCCCGACCAACCGTTTCAGCCAGACATAGCAGAAGTCCATAAGTTCAGCATACTGGACGTTGCCGAAATATGGGGGATCGGTGAAGACAGCGTCCAGTGAGTTATCGGGCAAGTCAGAAGTTGCTGCGGCCTGGCACGAGATGTTGACTGCACGGATATGATTGGTGCTCGAACCATTCGAATGGTCACCAATCCATTCTTTGTCAATCGGGATTACTTTTTTCTTGCGGCCAGAGTGGCGCACTTCAAACGGATGATCGCAATACGCTTTTGCCTTTTTGAATTTTTCGATAATATTGGCCCAGCCTCCGCTTCCCACACACATGGAAAGACCGGATTCCATAATACCCAGGAAATTTGATTCGCACTGCATCAGTCCCACCGGGAAGCCATGTACGGAAAAAATATCAAGCGATTTCAAAGCCCCCGTGTCATAGCGGCATAGCATATTCTGGTAACGCAGTAGGTCTGATAGATTGGTCGCTAGCGCATTGCGCACTCGTTCATCCTGTATTTTGGCGATCAAACGTGCGGAGCGCTCCAGCCCGACAAGCTGCCGGTGATTGAACATTTCCCGGTAATGTTTGTAACCCCATCGGTGAAGTCTGTTGGTTTCGTCCCCGCTTGGTATTTCATCATCGGGTACATATCTCGGCTGCATTTGCCTCCATCTTTCTTCCGCATCTCTCACCCGTTTGATGTCTTGGGAATCAGGTTTTTTGAAGAATCTTCCTTTATGGGCTGGCTTGCAGTTTTGACAATGATATTCGATGGCGAAAAGTCGATGGCGTGGCGGGCCAAGTTTGGCATCAGGAAACATGTTGTTACTTCCGCACGCAGGACATTCGCATCTCCCCCGCTTGGCTGGCCCCTCAATAAACAGGCCAGTTCCGCAGTAACTGCATTGTCCGGGATTCTTCCTATTATTCGTTTCAGTTAACTCACCGCAGGACGGGCATACAAAGACATTTTTAGGATGCCTGGAATCGGCGGCAAGAAGGTAGCCCGGAAACAGGTCTATATCTTCCCCGCATTCCCTGCATTTTTTGACTTTCACCCAAAGAAAGTATTTTACGTGAGCATCGCGGCTGCCGCAGAGGACACATCGAGTGCGGTAGAGATGTCCGATTTCCTTTTCAAGAGTTGTTCGTAGAGAAACGGCGGCATTTTCGTAATCTCGAAGATTGAGGTTTTCTATTTCTTGTTTGACAATCCACCATGCCATCGGGTTTATGTCAAACCCCGTTACATCGCATCCAACTCGATTTGCCTCAAGAATCGGCGTGCCACCGCCCATGAAGGGGTCTGCGACATGGAGGCCGGGAAAGTTATTCGACTCATAAAATGCCTCGCGTAGCGGCTTGTCCGAGAACTCGGACAGCAGCAAACCGCGGAACAGGGTACCTGGCCGCCTGGCAAACCATTTATGCACTGCTATAACGGGGCGGTAGTTCTGTTGAACCTGCTTCTCTCGAAGTGCCAAGTCTGCGATAAAGGCAATATCAAAGTTTTTTTCTATCATGGAATTGTTTTGTCGCCTTGTTTATTTGCATAACAACCAAGCTGTGTGGCGCAAGCCGCATCTCGGCTCAGCG
>CAZMXX010000452.1:0-3288 GCA_964570315.1 uncultured Anaerolineaceae bacterium
GGTTGGTGATGCAGTCACGAAAAATCAGGTGGTTGCCGTGCTGGAGTCAATGAAAATGCAAAATGAGTTCAAATCGCCCAAAGACGGCACGGTGAAAAGTGTGCGTGTCAAAGCGGGCGAAAAGGTTAACCAAAACGCGGTGATGGTCTCCGTGGCGTAGCGTGTTGCGGTGAAATCGAAGGGGCGACCATTGCCGTCGCCCTTTTTTTCTGCCCGAAAATCATCCGCTCGGCAATTGCCACCCCTGCCGCGCCGACCGTTTGAAGCGGTACGCCCGCGTCATCGTTTCAAAATCAATCAGCCCTTGAAATTCTGCGCCGTCGAAAACCGCCCCGGCTTTGCTGCCGGTTGTCTGCAACAGCGTGCGCACCTCGTCCAGCGAAGCATCCGCCGCGATGATGGGGAAATCGCGCTGCATCACCTCGGCGACCGTTGCCCAGCGCTGTCCGTTGGTCAACGCCTCCTGCACCGCGTCCCGCCGCAGAATGCCCAGCAATTCATCGCCCATCATCACCGGGAACGTCGCTTGCGGGCTGCGCAGCGCCATCCCCGCCACTTCGCTGATGGTGTGACTGGGCAGCAACACCCCATTTCGCCCCGTCACCACGTCTCCCACCCGGATATTTTTCAGGGTATGCTGAATATAGACGCTCTGACGTTCGCTCTGTCCGGCGAAAAAGAAGTACACGGCGAAGAACGCCAGCACCCAATCTCCCGACCAAATGCCGTACCCTGCCATCACAAACGCGAGCCCCTGCCCCACCCACACCGCAATTCGGGTGGCGTGGAACATGCCGAACACCATCGCCAGCAGGGCGCGGAAAATGCGCCCGCCGTCCATCGGGAAGACGGGCAGCAGGTTGAAGACCAGCAGCATCACATTCACCAGCAGCAGATATTGGAGCACGCCGTCGAGTGTCGGCGCGCGCAACGGGGTGGATATCCACTCGAAGAATGCCGCTTGCCCGGTAAAGAGTTTCACCAGCACAATGGGCGACAGCGCCGCCGCCATCACAAAGTTCACCGCCGGTCCTGCCGCCGCCACCAGCAACTCTTGCCACGCTTTTGAGGGCATCCGCTCCAGTCGCGCCAGTCCGCCCAGCGGGTACAGGGTGATGTTCTGCACTTTGATGTGAAAAGCGAGCGCGACAAAACTGTGTCCCAGTTCATGCAGCAGCACAATGCCGAAAATCAACAGCGTCAACCCGACGCCGTAGCCGATTCCCGTCAAACTGCCGTCCCAACCGAAGGCATTCGCCCCCCAAATCAGCACGAAGGCAAATGTCCAGTGGATTTTTATTTCTATGCCTCTGATTGTCGCAATACGAAAGGAACCCTTCATCTGCTGCCTCAATGGAAAGTTGTATGGAAAGTATATCATATGCCCGCAAATTTACGAATATTTAAAAATCAGGTGGGGTTGCATCGCCGAAAATCCTTGACAGCAACCGCGAAATCTGATATAGTGTAGTTATCACACTATTTGTGGTGCAATGGGTTTCACACCCATTTATTTTTTCGAGTAACTTAGTGTAAAAATCACACTTAAGGAGTTGACTATGAACTGGAAATCCCCCGCCCCCGCCGATACCGAAACCTATCCCCCGCAAGCCGTGTTCGATGCCGGATTGCGCCATCACCACATCGCCAATACCGCCTACCCCATCAATCACAATGTGACGATGAGACCGTACCGCGTGCGCCGCGCCGATTTCGAGCGCGTTGCCGCTGAAGCGTGGGAAGATGTGCGCGAAATGGGCTTGTATGTGCATATCCCCTTCTGTCAGCAGCGGTGCAACTTTTGCGAATACACCGTCATCAACCCGGCGACCAATGGCGAGTGGGAAGATCGCTACTTCGACATGCTTTTGGGTGAGGTGGTTTTGTATGGGAAGCTACTGGTTACGCGCAATAAATCATTGACCGGCTTCGATATCGGCGGCGGTACGCCGGCTTTCGCCAGTATCCGCAATCTGGAACGTCTAATGACCGCCGTGCGTGACAATTTCCGTTTTGCCCCCGGAACGGTCATCAGCATTGAAACCACGCCCCGCATCGCGGCGGAACAACCGGAGAAAATCACCGCCTTCCGCCGGATGGGCATCGAGCGCATCAGCATGGGCGTACAGGTGACTCAGCTCGCGCTGGCGAAAAAACTGGGGCGACAATATCGCGGTTTCGATGGATTGCTGCGAGCCGTGGACAACATTCGCCGCGCCGGATTTGAGCGGTTCAACATTGACTTGATGTACGGTTTCGCGGGGCAATCGGTGGCGGATTGGCGCGACAGCGTGGAAAAAGCGATGGAATTGGGCGCGGAATATATCACTCTGTACCAAATGCGCTATAAAAACACCCAATTGGCGGCTCAGTCTGCGCAGGTGAAAAAATCCACCGTCGCCCAAATGTATATCGCCGCCCATCAACTGCTGAACAACGCTGGGTACACCGCTGGGCGGGGCAAAAACACCTTCAGCCGTATCCCCGGCGACGACGGGTGCAGCGATTATCTCAGCCACCGGGTGGTGCGCGGCACACCGTATCTGGGCTTGGGTTTGGGCGCGCAATCGCTCACTCATCACACGCTGGCATACAATCGCGGTGCGGCATCCAAAACCATTGAGCCGTACGAAAGATTTGTGCGCGCGGGGCAAATCCCCGTGCAAGATATGTATGCACTCCCCCGTGCGGTCAGTGCGGCGAAATTCATTTCGGTATCATTCTATTTTGGCGCAATCAACCGGCGGTACTTTGCCGAAAAATTCGGGGTGTCGCTGGAGGCATTCTTCCCGCAAGAGGTGTCATTCGTGCTGGAAAACGGATTAATGGCGTATCACGGCGAAAATTTGGGACTGACCGAAAAAGGGGTGAAAAATTACAACGGCGTGATTGCGCTCTTTTACGCCCCCGCCGTCAAAGCGTACCTGCTCGGCGATGCGGTGAAGGTTGCGTAAAGCGTATTACGTGTTACGTGATTTTACGCAATACGGAATACGCAACTCGACAATTCCGGATATGAGAAGATTAACATGAAACCTGAAACCATAAACAGTGAACTTAATTTCGACTTCGCCAACATTCTTTTCGGCGGGAATTGCAATATGCGCTGTCCGTTTTGCATCGGGCGGCAGATTGACCCCGCCCGCACGTCCGACAACCTGCGCGAGTTTCCTCCACGTAATTTCGACACGTTCCTCGCGCTCATCCGCGCGCACAATATCACCGAAATCACCTTCACCGGCACACGCACTGACCCGCAATTGTATTGGTTTGAGGAAAAGTTGCTCC
>CAZMXX010000453.1:0-3278 GCA_964570315.1 uncultured Anaerolineaceae bacterium
CCGATGGAGTGCTGCCGTGGGAATACCGGCTGTCGGGGGGAATGTATGAGCCGGAATCGGGCGCGCGGGGGACGGTGGACGGTGCGGCAAATGGAGAAGTGCTGTTGTCGGCGCGGGTGACGGTTGGGGATTAGGGATTGGCGATTCAATTCCCAATCAACCAATTTCCAATCAACAAAATATAGCCAAAAACAAAAAAAAGAGTATAATACACCAGCAATCAGTTAGAAACCGTGATAGAAGGAGCCGCTTGTGTCGGACGGGTATGTGTTGGTCATTGGAGCCGCCGGAATTGATACCAAAGGGCATGCGCTTGCCCCATTATTGCCCGGAACCAGCAATCCGGGGCACATTCGGAGTACCTCCGGCGGGGTGGCGCGGAATATCAGCGAAAATTTGGCGCGGTTGGGGCAGGATGTCACGTTGCTCTCCGCCATCGGGGATGACCCATCCGGCAGGCGGATTCGCACGCGGCTGGAGCAGGTGGACGTGGACACCGACTATTTGGTTGTGTCGAAAAAACACCGCACGGCGGCGTACATCGCTTTGTATGACGAGCAAAAAGCGCTCATCCATTCGCTGGATGATATGCGGGTGATGGAAAGTATCACCCCGCAGCTCATTTATCGCCAACGGGGATTGATTCACGATGCCGATATGGTGGTGCTGGACAGCAACCTGTCCGCACCGGCAATCAATTCGGTGATGAAACAAGCGACAGCCAAAAATATCCCCGTGGTGGCAGACCCCACCTCCACTTCGCTGGCGACGAAACTCATTCCCCATTTGAAAAACCTGTATATGATTACCCCCAACGCCGCGGAAGCGGAAGTGCTGACCGGCGGCACGGTGAAAACGCGCGGGCAAGCCATCAAAGCGGCGCAAAAACTGGTGATGAAGGGCATTGACATCGCCGTGGTGACGCTGGCGGAAAAAGGGGTGGTCTATGCCACCAGCGACACCAGTGGGCACGTCCCCGCCCTCAGCACCAACGTGGTGGACATCACCGGCGCGTCCGATGCACTCAGCGCGGCGATCATCTTCGCGCTGCTGAACGATTTTTCGGTGGACGAAGCGGTTCGGCTCGGCGCCGGCGCCGCCTTCCTGACCCTGCAAACGGAAGACAGCGTCGTCAATGATTTAACCCTCGATTTGCTGTACGACATGTAACCCGGGATAAAACCATGAACGACTGGCTCGCAATTCTCATCTCGTTTTTGTTCATTTTTGCGGCGCTCGGCATCGCTGAAGTGTTGCGTAAAATGCGCGGCTATTCCCCCGACTTCACCCGAAAAGTGGTGCATGTCACCGTGGGGATGTGGGCGGTGGGGACGGTGTTCCTCTTTCAAAACCGGTGGATGGCAATTGTGCCGCCGGTGGTCTTCATCGGATTGAATTACCTCTCTTACCGTCAAGACACATTTAAAGCGATAGAATCCGACGACAAAAGCAATTTGGGAGCAGTTTTTTTCCCGCTGGCATTTGCGGTGATTGTGCTGCTGTTTTGGGGAACGCCCAACCGGCTGGTTGCGGCGCTGATGCCCCTCACTTGGGGGGATGCGGCGGCGGCAGTGTTGGGCAGACGCTTCGGGCAGGTGCGCTACACCGTGCTGGGGCACACCCGCACGCTGGAAGGCTCGGTGAGCATGGTGCTTTTCAGCGGGGTGAGCGTTTTTGCCGCGCTTGTTTTGCTGCCGCCATCCATGCCATTGGGGATTGCCGCCCTGCTGGCGGCGGGCATTTCGGTGGCGGCAATGGCGGTGGAAGCCGTTTCTCCGTGGGGGATTGATAATTTGACCATTCCCGCAGTGGCGGGGGCAATTCTATTCTTTTTCTAATTTTGGAGGAATGATGACGACTGAACCACGAGGCATGTATTTTGAAGAGTTTGAAATCGGCATGAAAATTGTGACGCCCGCGCGCACCATCACCGAGGCGGATATTGTGAGTTTTGCCGGGCTTTCCGGCGATTTCAACGCCCTGCACACCGACGCCGAATTCGCCAAAGAGACCATGTTCGGCAAACGAATTGCGCACGGACTGCTGGTGCTTTCGGTGGTCAGCGGGTTGGCGGCGCGGCAGGGCTTCATCGAAGGGACGGCACTGGCTTTTCGCGGGCTGGAATGGCGATTCTCCGCGCCCGTCTTCATCGGCGATACTATCCACATGGTGGGGGAAATCGTCGAATTGAAACCCGTGCCCCGCTTGGGCGGCGGGCAGGTGAAGATGAAAGCCACCGTACTCAATCAGGATGGCACCGTGGTTCACAAAGGGGAATGGCATTTGCTGATGAAAAGTAAGGCGGCGTAGCTACTTTTTCACCACCAGCGCAATCCAATCGCCTTCCGTGTGGCGGGCGACAATCGTCAGGCGATGTTTGGTCAAACAATCGAGCATCGCCTGTTCTTGTTCATTGATGATGCCCGATAGAATCATTTGCCCGTCGTCCGCCAGCGCCGCCTTCAAATCCGCCATAATGTCAATCAAAATATTTGACAGAATATTGGCGACCACCAGCGACCATTGTTTCCCCCCGTTTTCCTCCGCCGACCCCACCGCCGTGGTGATGCCGGAAAGCCCGTTCAGCTCAAAATTTTCGCGGGCAACCCGCACCGCCACATCATCCACATCCACCGCCCGCACCGGCGATGCCCCCATCTTCACCGCCGCGATGGTCAGAATGCCGCTGCCCGTCCCCACATCGAACATATCCACCCCGTTCAACGGCATGGATTGCAGAATCTTCAGGCACAGGCTGGTGGTGGGGTGCAATCCGCTGCCGAAAGCCACGCCGGGGTCGAGATGCACCACCACATCCGTCGCTTGCGGGGTATATTCGCGCCAACTCGGCTGGATGACCACCCGCCCAATCTGCACCACGTGAAAATTCTCTTTCCATGATTCCGCCCAATCGTTTTCACCCATCGGAACGGTTTTCAGCGGCGGCAATCGCCGCGGCAACGCCTGCGAAATGAGCGCCAGCGCGATGTCGATTTTCTGAAATGTATCCTCATCTCCGGCGGGAATGACCGTGCGCACGGTAACTTTTTCCAGATGCAGCGGTGTCATTTCCATGACCGCCCCGCCGTAGCCATACCGATTGAACACGTCCGCTACCACTTCGGCGGCTTCCCCCTCCAGATTTTCCAGCGTCAATTGCAGAAAGTCCATAATTCCTCACGTTTTACAAACTGTTTACAAAATTCTCAACAAAAATTTAAGATTTGCTGGCATAGTATAGACAAGATTGAAAAACATACAACATTGATTGTTGAAAG
>CAZMXX010000454.1:0-3278 GCA_964570315.1 uncultured Anaerolineaceae bacterium
TCGCTGCCGATTTCCGTTTGCGGAAAAACAACACCGATTTTCATTCGCCGCTCCTTTCGTACACCCCGGAAACACACACCGAACTGCTGAACAAAGTGGGCAGCAGGTTGCTCCAGCGCCCCAACCGGCTACCGAATCCCAACCGTTTTTCCGGGCGAAAACCCGCAATTCGATATAATTGCTCCATCTGCCGGAAAGAAAAATAATGCAGATGTCCCCCATCCAGCAACAGAGTCTGCGCGGGGTCGGTGCGGAAACCTTCTCTCGGTGTGCCGGAGTGGGTGGACGGCGCACGTCCGCGCAAAATGTTCCAGCGTTGGGGCAGAAAACCGACGTTGGGGGTGACGGTGACCAGTTGTGTCCCCGGATGCGACAACTGCGCCAGCGTCCGCATCGCGCCGATGACATCCACCACGTGCTCAATCACATCCGCCCAAATGATGCAGTCGAAGGGCGCCTCGAACAGCGCGGGGAGCGCTTCAATTTCCGCCGCCACAATATCGCAATTGGGCAACGCGGAAAGGGCACGGCGGGTATGTTCCGCCCGTTCCGCGGACAGTTCCGTGCCGACCACCGCCTCGAAATGCGGCGCGAGCGCCAGCAGCACCTCGCCCCGTCCGCAGCCGATTTCCAGCAACCGCCCGCCGCGCCGCGCCAGATACACCAACGCCTGATAACGGTCGCGCGGGTAGCCGTCCACCGTGGTGGGGCGCACCGCCTCGCGGAACGGGTCATGACGGTAGAATTCATCGTATTTTGAAGAGAGCGAATCGGGGGTCATAGAATTGTGCGTCCGGTGCGTTTATCGCGCCGGGGCAAGATAGAATAATATGGCAAAATAGTGGCAAATGCTGCCGCCCAGCACAAAAACGTGCCAAACGGTGTGGGTGTAACGATATTTTTTCAGCATATAGAAAATAATACCGAGGGTGTACACCCCGCCGCCCGCCGCCAGCCAAATCAGCCCGCCGAGCGGAATGTTCGCAATCATTTCCCGGATGGCGATGACACTGAGCCAGCCCATCAGAATGTATGCCAACACCGAAACTTTCTGGAAGCGGTTGATGAACAGCGCCTTGAAGCCCACGCCCAACAACGCCAATCCCCAAACCACCAGCAACAGTGTCCAGCCCATTGTGCCGCGCACACCGACCAGCAAAAACGGGGTGTATGTGCCGGCAATCAGCAAAAAGATGGCGGCATGGTCAAAAATACGGAACACTTTTTTGACGCGCGGCTGCTGGAAACTGTGATACAGGGTTGAAGCAAGATACAGAATGACGAGCGTCGCGCCGTAAATGCTGAAACTGACAATTTGGGTAATGTTGCCGTTCATCACCGCCAGCACCACCAAAAGGGTCAGCCCGGCGATGCTCAAACCCGCGCCGATGCCGTGAGTGACGCTGTTGGCAATTTCTTCGCCCAGCGAATAGATGCGCCTGGACGTTTCGGATGTTCTATCTTTCATTGTTTGTAATTTGGATGACATTTTTCTCCTCCGGGGGGTAATTCACACAGAAATTGTACTCCGCAAACGGTGTTCCATCAAATTTCATTCGGGAGCATATTTTGGTCTTTTCCCGGATGCATTCTATAATGTTCCCAAAAATGGAGTTACCAGATGATGACGATTGCCGGAAAATATCTGCGTGTGAATATGACCACTCAATCGTGGGAAATTGTGCCCATCTCGGCGGCAGAGGTAGAAACGTGGTTGCTGGGGTCCGGGTATGCCGCCAAACTGTTTTTTGATGAAATGGACGCTACCCGCGACCCGCTCGACCCTGACAGCCCGCTGCTGGTGTTCAATGGCGTGTTGACGGGAACATTTGCCCCCACCGGTGCGCGCACATCGTTTTGTGGACGTTCACCGCTGACGGGCATTTGGAATGAAGCCAATTTGGGCGGACACTGGGGCGCGGAACTCCGTTTTGCAGGATACGATGGGCTGGTCATCACCGGGCGGGCAGCAAAACCGTGCTATCTGTGGATTGACGGCAGAACCGGCGTAATTGAATTTCGGGACGCAACCCACCTCTGGGGCAGCGATTATTTCACCACTGCCGATGCGCTCATCGCTGAAACGGATGCGCGGGCACAAGTAGCAGGCATCGGGCAGGCGGGCGAAAATCTGGTGAAAATAGCGGGCATTATGGCGGGACCCTCGCATTATGTGCGCGCAGCAGCACGCGGGGGGATGGGCGCGGTACTGGGCAGCAAAAACCTCAAAGCAATCGTTGTGCGCGGCAAACAACGCCCCCAATACGCCGACAAAGCCGCCTTTCGCGCGGAAGTAAAATCCCAAAATGCCGACATAAAAGTTCACGCCGCCGGACTCGCTGAACTGGGCACGGCAGGCGGCGCGGAAACCGCCGAATGGTACGGTGATATGCCCCTCAAAAACTGGTCGGTGGGCAGTTGGGACGGCGTAAAAAAAGTGACAGGCACAGTGCTGTACGACGCCTTCAAAACGCGCGACACCTTCTGTTTCGCCTGTCCCATCGGGTGCGGCAAAGAAGTGGAAGTCCCCGACGGGAAATATCAGACCCCGCGCGGGGAAGGGGTGGAATATGAAACTGTCTCCGGCTTCGGGGGCATGGCGCAGGTGGATGATGTCGCCGCCGTGACGCTGGCGAGTTCGCTGTGCAACCGCTTCGGGCTGGATACCATCTCCACGTCATCCGCCATTGCCTTTGCGATGGAAGCGTTTGAAAAAGGCATCATCAGCCGGGATGACACCGGCGGGCTGGATTTGACCTTCGGCAACGCAGACGCAATGCTGGCGATGATTGAAAAAATCGCTTTCCGGCAAGATGTGGGCGACGCGCTGGCGGACGGGGTGCGGGCGGCGGCGCAACGGTGGGGCAACGGCACAGAAGCCTTCGCCATTCACGTGAAGGGGATGGAAATACCCTATCACGACCCCCGCGCATTCGTCAGCATGGCGGTCAATTATGCCACCGCGAATCGGGGAGCGTGCCATCTGGAAGCTCTTTCATATTGGAACGGCTACGGCGTACCGTTGCCGGAACTGGGGTACACCGAGCCGGTTTCGCCGCATGAAAGCACCCCCGCGCAGGCAAAATTGGCAGTGGATTATCAGGATTATATGAGCATCTTCAATCCGTTGGGGTTGTGTAAATTCATTGTGAAGGGACGTGCCCAGCCGCGAGATGTGGTCAATTTATTGAACCACGCCCTGGGCTGGCAATGGTCATCGGAGGAATTAAGTACCTAAGCAAAAGTAATTTGGTATTTTGAGCCGATGTTATCAAGAA
>CAZMXX010000455.1:0-3266 GCA_964570315.1 uncultured Anaerolineaceae bacterium
GGGTATTCAGTTTGTTCACCGCACTGCGACGGGCGTCTTTGGCTTTGTTGAGATTTGCGGTCGCCTGCCACACCTCGGTGGTCGCCAAGTTCCACTGCGCCGAGGCATTGTATTTTTCGCCGTCGCCGAAATCCGAGTGTCCCTTTTGCATGCCCACGCCGGGCACATACACTTCCCAATCAAAACCGTTCTGAGATTGCTCCCACATTTGCCGCGCCAATCCTTCGCGGAGCATGACCGCATTTTGGATGAGTTCCGCCTGTTTGATTTGCAGGTCAATCAGTGCGATTTCACTGTACACGGCATCAATTTGGGCGTTGAGCTGTTGCGGGTTGTCGCGCAGCAACTCCGCATCGGCGATGGCTTGTTTGGCGGCATCGGCATCCGCCTGCGCCACCGTCACCGCCGCTTCCGCCACCGCGATTTGCTCCTTCGGTGCGCCCGCCTCCGCCTGTACCAACTGCGCCTGTGCCAGCGCAATCTGCGCCTGCACCTGCCCCGTTTTGGCGTCCAACAGACGGGTGTCCAACTGAACCACCACCTGCCCCGCCGAAACAGTATCCCCCTGCCTCACCGTCAATTCGGTGATGCGACCGG
This sequence comes from uncultured Anaerolineaceae bacterium, assembly GCA_964570315.1. Classification (GTDB taxonomy): domain Bacteria; phylum Chloroflexota; class Anaerolineae; order 4572-78; family 4572-78; genus JANTHQ01. The sequence continues at coordinate 598 of CAZMXX010000455.1, forward strand.
GGACTTCGGCGGAAACCGCCACTTGATTCGCCTCAATAAAACCGGATGCGCTAATGCCGGCATCGGAGGATGAGGTGGCGATGCCGAAATCGGTCATCGTTTGCTGCCACACGTCGGGGTTGTTGGAAAAATACCAATATCCCGCGCCACCGCCCGCCGCCAAAATGATGATTATGAGTATCTGAAGTATCTTTTTCATAAGTTGCGCCTCAATTTCTGAAAACTACATCAATGTCAGTCCCATAATTCCGAAGGTGACACTTCTTAAAATTAGCATATCATAAACCGGAAAGGTGTGATAGCGTTGAATTACCGGGTGAAAACAGGTAATTTTACGCATGTTGTCCGGCTACCATTTCACATTGGCGATGAAAACATCCTCCAGCGAGGGCACAATGCGCTCCACCGTCTCTACGGTGATGTTGGCAGCGGATAACGCCTGTTCGATGACCGGCTTTTGGCTTTCGGCGGTGGTGTCTTTTTTGGTGACCACATGGATTTGCGCCCCGTACAGCGCCACTTCCTCAAACACGTTGAGCGCACGCAAAGCTTGAATGGCTTTGTCGGGCTGGTTGCATGTCACTTCCAGCACCTCGCCGGGCATTTGATGCAATTTCATCTCCTGCGGCGACCCCTGCGCCACGATTTTTCCGCGCTGGATGAACGCCAAACTCTGGCAATGTTCCGCTTCATCCATGTAATGGGTGGTCACAAAAATTGATGTCCCCCCTTCCGCCAATTCATACAGCAATTGCCAAAACGCCCGCCGCGAGATGGGGTCAACCCCCGCCGTCGGTTCATCCAAAAAAAGCATTTCCGGCTCATGGATGATGGCAGTCCCCAGCGCCAAACGCTGTTTCCAGCCGCCGGAAAGGTTTTTGGTCAGCTCATGTTCTCTGCCCTGCAACCCTGCCATACGCAGAATGTATTTTTTGCGCTCGCGGAGTTTTTTGCCGCGCACACCATACACCCCACCGTAAAAATTCAGGTTTTCCGTCACGGTCAAATCGTTATAAAGGCTGAATTTCTGGCTCATATAACCGATGTGCTGGCGGATTTCCGCGAGTTGCTGTTGCACATCCAGCCCCAAGACCAGCGCCGTCCCTTCGGTGGGACGGAGCAAGCCGAGCAGCATGCGTATGGTGGTGGTTTTGCCCGCGCCGTTCGGTCCCAAAAAGCCGAAGATTTCGCCGCGCGGAATGGCGATGTTGATGTGGTCAACGGCGGTGAAATCGCCGAATTTTTTGGTGAGATTTTCGGTCACCACTGCGTGATGGTTCGGTTTCAAGGTCATGATTCGTCCTGCGTTTCCGTTTCTTTCTGCGCTTCAATTCGGCGCACCAGCGAGATGAAAGCTTCTTCCATGCGGGGTTGGGTGTGCCGCACATTCTCGGCGGTGATGTGCGCCGCGGCGAGCGCCTGCCGGATGGTGGGTTCGCGCTTGGTGGCACTATCCACAAAAATGTGCAGCAAATCGCCGAAAGTTTGCACTTCTAGCACCCCCTCCACCGCCGAGACCGCCGCCTGCGCGCGCCGCAACAATCCGATGCCCCGTTCGCCGTCGGCTGCCGGGCGGATTTCCAGCAAATCGCCCGCCACCTGCTTTTTGAGATTCTTCGGGGTGTCGCATTCAATCAGTTCGCCGCCGTACATCAATCCCACCCGCGAGCAGCGTTCCGCCTCATCCATGTACGGTGTGCTCACCAGAATGGTCACACCCTGAATGTGCAAATCAGCCAGAATGTCCCAGAATTCGCGGCGCGAAACGGGGTCAACGCCGGTGGTCGGCTCATCCAAATAGAGAATATCCGGTTTATGGATGAGCGAACACGCCAGCGCGAGCTTCTTTTTCATCCCTCCGGAAAGTTTTCCGGCGCGGCGGGCGGTGAATTCGGTGAGCCGGGCGAAGTGGAGCAGTTTTTCAATCCGTTCCCGCCGAATTTTGCCCCGCACGGCGAACACATCTGCGAAAAAGTTGATGTTTTCCAGCACGCTCAAATCGCCATATAGATTGAATTGTTGCGCCATATAGCCAATGTGGTGTTTGATGTCTTCGCCCTGTTTGACGGTATCAAATCCGGCGACGGTGGCGCGTCCGTCGGTGGGGTTCATGATTGCCGCCAGCATGCGGATGGTGGTGGTTTTGCCCGCGCCGTCGGGACCGACCAGCCCGAAAATTTCGCCGCGACGAATCGCCAGCGACAGATTATGCACCGCAACGGTATCGCCGAATTTTCGGGTGAGGTTTTCTGTTTGGATGATTATGTCAGTTGTATTCATTGATTCTCCACCGCAAGCGTGTTATAATTTTAGCGGTACTGTAACTTTTGGAGGTATTTTATGGCTGTCAAAATTGACAGACGTATGGTTTATTATGCGTTATCTCAACTCTCGGATGATAAATTGAGTGATGTTTTTCAATTCATCCGTTTTTTGCAGTTCACCGAACAAACTGATGTGTCACCAATACATTACTCGAATAGTCTGTCATCTCAGACATTGAAAGAAAAACTTGCCGCTGATTACGAGTTACTGGCAGCCTCCTATGATGAACTCGCCGGTGAACTGGCTGATGAAACGTGGCTCACGTCTGAAAATGAAGCGCTTCAGTACACAGAAGGAACGACCGGTGGCAATCAAACGGGGTGATATTTTTTTAGCCGATTTAA
>CAZMXX010000456.1:0-670 GCA_964570315.1 uncultured Anaerolineaceae bacterium
AACGTATCGTACTCAACTGCTCTCTTTTTCGCCAAAAACTGGCGAAGGTATTGATCAATGCTATCAAGACTTTTCTGATACGGAGATAATCAATGCCGATGCGCCGTTTGGTAGGCAGAATATCGTACCTCGGACAATCGTATATTCTGATTTCAAATTTCGGGAAACGTAGTGTGCTTAACATTGCGTCTACCCTTTCTTATGTTATAATTTTTGCGGATGGAGGACTGTCTACCCCCTTCATCCCGGCTCGTCACTCCCAACGTGGCGAGCCATTTTCTTTCTTAGCGGATGAACAATGCAGCTTCTTCATCCGTGAACCACTTTTGCGCCTTTTTTGTTTCCGGTGGCGGAGACCAGCCTTGCCGCACGCTATTGACAAACAATCCGATGGGATTTACCAATCCCCGTTTACTTTGTGCCGCCTGCTCGCACCGACGGTCAAAGTAGCTTAGATGTCGGCGGCAGTTTTCTGCGCCGTAGGTTAGGAGCAAATCACTTACGGTTTTTGTGGCTTCTGACCGCTCACCGCCATTGGGGACGAAAACCTTGTCCACAATTGCGTCAATTAATTTTTTTTCAGCGCGACCATGTTCATGTTGTTGTGATGCATCATGTTCATGTAAAGAATCAACAACATGACATGCATGGTCAGAAACCGCGAATCTTT
>CAZMXX010000456.1:770-3260 GCA_964570315.1 uncultured Anaerolineaceae bacterium
GTTCGTGGTTTTCAGGGTCGCCGTCCAAAAACCGCGAATCTTTTGTCGCGGTTTTGCCCACAGGTGCAGAAACCGCGAATCTTTGTTCGTGGTTTTCAGGGTCGCCGTCCAAAAACCGCGAATCTTTTGTCGCGGTTTTTTGCGGGTGAATCGAGTATTTCCAACTTCCTGTGATGCGCTCAATGACAATATATTGACCGGCAAGCAAAATATTCAGGTGTTTTTCCCACGTTCTTTTGTCTATACCTCGTATGTCGCACATCTCTAATTTGGTCATTGGCGGAGTCTGCTCGCCTCCGTGTTGCCACGCCAAAGCGTGGATTTGAAAGAGCGTGACTTTCACCGGGTCAGGTAAATTCGGGTCAAACAGAGCTTCTATCGGGGCATTGGCAAAATCGGGCGGCAAAACAAGATTAGTCATCTCGTGCCTCCATCTCTATTGCATCAGCCAGCGTTAGTTTGACCCGGTTTGCGTCATAGCGCAGGTGAATGAGCGCGTCTACCAACCCGACAATGTACCGGTCAAGCTGCTGTGTGTAGGGGATGGTTGCTACTGCGCCGTTTGCATGGATTACGGGCTGATGTCCCGCTAAATGTGCGATAGCATCGGCAAGCGGTCCTGCCGAACACTGCACCCCCCAACCGTTCTTCCCCAATTTTGCTTTGGGCATTATCACGTTGTTACTCATAGTTTTTTCCCCACTTTTTCCAAAATTCCTCGGCAATGTGGTTTGCCTCGTTGATAATTGCAGGTGGCGGACCGGATAAAAGATATTCCTGTATCTTCAAAACATCTTCATAGATACGCTTACCTGCATTTTCTACCCTTGTCCAGTCATCAACGGCGTAGGCTTGTTCTATTTCCGTCAGCGATTGCTGAACACCGGATGCCAGTGCCAGTCCCTCCTCAAGAGCCGTTACCACCCATTTAGGGTATCGTTCCCCTTGTCGTCCGCCGCGTTTGCTGTTAGCCAGACGTGCTTGTTGGCTAAACGCGCGGAGTGTGGTTGGCATTACACCTATGATTCGTTCCAGCAAAACCGGGTTGTGTCGTCCGAAGATAGCTTTTTCAAACAACGTTTTTGCTAAGTAAATTAGGGTTTCCACATCGCTGACCATGTTGTAATATTCATCGGCGGCAATGTCCGTCCACGATTTGCGAGGTGTGGTCATCCCCGTAATCTCCCGTTTGTTTCCTGATTATTACCCGGTAACAACCTTGTAATCGGTTGTTATTCCGATGGTGGGTGACCTGTAGCATCCTTTTGGATAACAAAGTTCAATCTGGGCATTACAATAATTGGTGTAACTTGCAAACAACGTACTCTTGGAGGTTGTATCTCTTATGACACCACGTCCCACTCATTTACGCCTGCTTCCCAAAAACGCTTCTGCCACACCATCTTTGCCCCCGCTTGTTTACTGGCGCGACAATTTTCTCGCCAGCAAAATCAATGTGGCGGATAAAACCAGAAAAATGTACATTCTGGTGATTGACCAATTCATTGCCTTTGTTGGACAATCACATTGGGTTCCCACCCGTTTTGATGTTTTGGCGTTTTTAAACTCACTCAAGCCGCGAGTGAGCGAAACCACTGTTCATACATATTGGCGGACGTTGAGAACATGGTTTAACTTTATTGATGTCTTGGGCGGATTCGGTGATTGCCCAAATCCGGCTGATGAAATCAAACGCTTGAAACTAGCGCCTACAAAACCCCAAAAGATACCGAAAGGTTATTCCGAAGAACATATTGAAGATTTGTTTGTTCACCTTCTTACCGGTTGCCCGGTCACAATTCAGGCTACGAGAGATGTAACCTTGCTTCAATTGTTGTATCGTTCCGGGATGCGTTCCGGTGAAGTTGCCACGTTGCAACGCAAACATCTCGATTTATCAAACAACCGTATCGCGCTTGACAGCAGCAATACCAAAACCAATACTGACCGGGATGTTTATTTCGGTTCCGGCGTTGTATGTGGTTTACGCAACTGGTTAAACATATTGGACGAGCGCAATTACAAATCTGACTGGGTTTTCCCCGCTATCAAACGTTGGGGGAAATCCATCATCCTGCTGCCTGACCACATTACGCCACATGGTATTTGGCTGATGCTCAAGCGCCGTTTGCGTGAAGCCGGTGTACCGGACAACACCGTACATGGGTTCCGGCACACGTTTACCCGTGAGGCAATGCAAGCCGGAATACCTTTGTCCAGTATTCAACGGCAACTCGGTCATTCATCGCCGGCAATGGTGTTGCATTACGCTCAGGCGTGGCGCAATGACCAGAAAGAATCTTTTAAGAATTGGGGCGATAATTGACAAGAGAAGAAATTATGCTAAAATCGGGGGCGACTAAAAATTCATCTGATTTTCTGTTTCATTCAGATTTTAGTTCATTTAGTTTGTTGATTGGAGCCGTTAGCTCAATCGGTAGAGCATCTGCCTTTTAAGCAGAGGGTTTCGGGTTCGAGTCCCGGACGGCT
>CAZMXX010000457.1:0-3245 GCA_964570315.1 uncultured Anaerolineaceae bacterium
TTCTCACCCTCGTCAATTCTCTGACACACTCTTGATGTATTTATGCGCCTGTGTACTAGTTGCAATTACTTTATAGACCGTATCGGTCAAGTTTTGCAACAGATGAAACCGATCTGTCACTTGCATTGCTTGGGGGGCACCCTGTTCAATTCCCTCAATGATTTGTCTTGACCGGTCACGACTGACAATTTCGATGGTAGGATGCTCTTTCAACCACTTCGCAATCTGTGCAGACGAACGATTCGGCAGTAAATCAAGGACAACGCCCCGTTCCAAATCGACCACAATCGCGCCATACTGCATCCCCTTACGCTTCGCCCAGTCATCAATACCAACAACTGTTGCCGATTGTTTTGCCGATGGCACAAATTCTTTTCGTAAGATGCGCAAAATGGTATCTCGACCGGCAATGAGGTTGAGGTGTGGCAACAACTCGGCTGCGGCTTGACCACCCAACGCCAAACCAATCTGATTGAGCAGCCGGGTCAATCGCCCGGTTCGGCGTGCGTAAGCCGGTAGAAAATCAGTAATGGTTTCGGTAAAGGTGACTCGGCGACAAATCTTATTCAAACAACGGAAACGTCTCACGGTCAAATGGATCACAACACTCTTGGCGCTAATCGGTAAATCGGCAATCCGACGTTCGTAATAACTGTGGACACGTGTCGATGGCTGACCACAGGTCGGACAAACGTTGTTTGATGTCGCTGATTTTGCGGTAATCAGCACTGTCGTGGCTGAAATATCCACCCGCTCAATCTGCCAGTCCGGCCAATCAAGATAGTCTGTTAGGCATATCAATGCTTGCTTCCTTTGATAAAGTTTTCAGGAAGTAAGCATAGCCATTATCATCAATTCTGGTAAAAACAGCACGAACTTTGCGTAAGAGCCCTTTTCACCCCGTTGTTGACAAACAAGCCAGTTCCCTCTTCCATGATTTTTGCTGTGTTGCAAGCCGCCAAAAACACCAACCGAGTTGGCTTGCCTTCCAGAGCTTGAGCCAATGTTTGAGCCGAGACGTGATAGGAATCACCTGGCAACCGATTGGTAGTTCCACTATTCTTAATTTCATCCCCTACACCATCATCTAGGAAAATTCCGTCAGAACTACCATGCCCAGCAAAGTAGAGAATGTGATATCCTTTGACCAATTGCTGCCGCAGTTCATCTAGCGTGGCATTAATTAGAATATCAAAGACAATACGTTTTTTATCAATGTCCTCTTTGAGGAGTTGTTGTAATTGTTGAACCGCATCTTCAATTTTTAGATTGGGCAGGTCTGTGGGCGAGGCACCGATGAAAAGAATCTTCAATGCACCACGTATCTGGAGATTTCGAACTGTTTTGAACCGATGTTTCTGAGGCAAGATACGAACGAGAGGAGTATCATTTTTGGTAGCCAGCCATTCCTGACCATCATACATTGCTTCCCAAGGCAAGGTTGCAAGCTCAGATGCTTCAATGTTTAGCCTTAATCGCAAGCCTTTTGCGCCCACTTTGCCCTGAGCTTGACCAAAGGTCAGCAGAACTTGAGCTGTGAAGATCGATTTGTATAAGGAATAACCTATTTCTTGAATAGAGGCAGAAGGAACTTGTGTATTTTCAATGGCCAGATTATCCAAAATGGTTTGTTGTTCAGGCGAAAACAGCAAACGGAAGGGATGAGGCTGAATACGAATCCCTTCCGGACCATTAGCTTCGATGGTATAAGATTGTATATCATTTGTTTTGATGGTGATTGTGAATATATCAGTGATTTGTTGCGGCATCTGTACATCCGATCAAATGGTATTTGAATGTTTAATTTGTAGTGATGTAAATGTACACTTCCAGCAAGCTAACGCTTAAGATGGCCAGCGCCCCGTCGGACACAAAAAAGACGGTTTCTCCGTTTGCGCAGCCACCCACATCGGCATCCCTTGTGTTAGTCGTCAGGTCAATCGACTTGCACCCCATTGGGGGCATACATTACACCCAAAAACACCCCCTTGCTTAGGGATTGCGCCGGCATTGAGTTTTTATCAGCGTGTACGGCTCTTTCATTATAACCCATTTTTTTCGATTTGCCACATATTTTTCGGGGTAGTGGCACATAAGTAAGTGATGAGTATAATGGAAGGATGATAGAGAAAACGATAAGGTATCAATGTCGGACGTGTGGGAGCGAGAACATTGTCAAGAATGTCACCAACCGGTGCGGAAATCAGCAGTATTGGTGTAAAGATTGCGGCGCCCGACGGGTTCTCGAACCCAAACGCGTGAATCCGGTTAAAAAAAAGCGTTGAGCCTCAAGATATACCAAGAACGTAGTAGTATGCGAGGAGTGGCTCGAGTCTTGGGCATCAGTCGGCAGACGTTCTGTGCTTGGCTGACTGAATATATCACCAACTTGCCACCATTCCGCCACTCGATTACCACGTCCCAAAGTGATGATGTACTGGAATTGGACGAATTATGGTCGTTTGTCGGTCACAAAGGGCAAAAGCGGTGGTTATGGGTCGTCGCACACGACAAATTGCGGCTTATGTCATTGGCGACCGCAGTCACCGTACCTGCCGCAAACTGTGGAACCGTATTCCGGATGATTATCGTCAGTCCCGTTCTTACAGTGATTTCTGGCACGCATATGAGCAATTGCTTTGCACCGGGCGACATCAAATTGTGGGCAAAGACAGTGGGCAAACCGCTCATGTTGAGCGCTGGAATTGTACGCTCAGACAACGGCTGGCTCGTTATGTCCGCAGAACCTTATCTTTTTCCAAGTCCGATAAATTTCACCACCTTGTCACTAAATGGTTTATCTTTGATTACAACCTATCACTTACTACTTGACCACTACCCAGAAATCAAAGCGCCGTACTCTTCATTCGTGAAGAGTACGGCGCTGTCATTTGTGTCTTAATTTGACAACGGTTTTTAGAAGTTCCCTGAAGCAAGTAGCAATCCAATCAGTGCTGCACAGAACAGAAAAAAGCTGAGTACCCCTTCGAATGTGGCCAGCATTTCGACAATCATCTTACTAACTGTGCTGATGACAAGTAAAATCAACACTACAACGACCGCAAAACTTAGCACGTTCATATCTCTACCCTCCAAACGGTGAATTGCACTAAAGTTGTTGTAAATTTGTTTGGATAGTGCTTGCAACTATATTTTACAACAATTGAGCGTGCGTTGCATCGGTCTTACGAACTCACCTTACGCAGTTTGAGATTTGACAGAAGTTTCATTTGCGTGTAAGAGCC
>CAZMXX010000458.1:0-3244 GCA_964570315.1 uncultured Anaerolineaceae bacterium
TAGCTTGCCAAGCGTGTGAAATGGTTAACGGGCCAGGGGCGGGGAGCGCCGCGTCGGCCTGGCAGATGGGCAGTGGAGCCGGGGAACTGTCCGGCGGGATGGAAACGGTGTCGGCAGTGGTGGAAGAGAACACCGCCGCCACCCAAGAGATGAGCGCCGGGGCAACCGAAATTCTCGACCAGCTCGAATCAATCGTTAGTGTGGCAGAAGAAAACACCGCCATCATTCAGGACATCAGCCACAGCGCCGAGGAAATGCACACGCAGGTGAAAGATACCGTCTCCTCGGCACGGGCGCTGAACGATATGGCGGAAAATCTCATCACGCTGGTGACGCGCTTCCACCTGCAAACCGGCTCGGAATTTGTGCAACAGGTCGATATGTTCCGCCGGGCACACGAAACATGGGTCATCAACGTCAAAGCGATGCTCGACGGGAATTTACATCTGGAAGAAGATGAGATTTCCGACCACACCACATGTACCCTCGGCACGTGGATGTACGGGCGGGGCGAGCAGGAATTCGCCGACTGGGAAACGTTCCGCGCTTTGGAAGCGCCGCACACCGCGTTGCATCAGGTGGTGGTGGCGTGCGTGCAGGCGTACAACGCCGGTGACATCCAAACGGCGGAATCTTACCTCCCCGAAGTTGAAACGCTATCGCATGAAATCATCAATTTGCTCAATACGCTTCATCAGGAAATTACCGCAGCTTCCCAATAAATCTTTTGCAAAGGAAACTACTTCTACTATGAAAATCTGGAACAAATTTACGGTCGGCACCAAAATCTTTTTCGGTTTTTTAATTGTTCTGGCAATTACAGCCATCTTCGGGGCAATAACCTATTTCCAAACCTACCGCGCTGATGCCGACGTCACCAATTTGGCAGATGATCTTGCCCAATCCCAGCATGCCGCCGATGAGATTGATGCCAACATCTGGAAACTCCGCTTTTACGCGGCGCAATATATCGCGCTGGAAGACCAGTCCATTTTAGTGAATTATAAAGAAGAATATGATAAGTTCCAGACACTCTTGGATGAAGCCACGGAGAAAATCAAACACCCGAAAGAAGCGGCGATACTGCAAGAGATTCACTCGCTCGATAATGAGTTCAACGATTCACTCATCAGCATTGGCGATATTATTTTTAGACGTCACACCATTGTGAATGACACGCTGGAACCGCAAGGCGCCACCGCTATCGAAAATCTGCAAAAAATTCGGCGGGCGGCATACAACAATGGCGAGGCGCTGGCAACCTATTATTCCGGCAACGCCAGCGAATACATGCAACTGGCGCAAGCCGTGGCGGCGAAATACATCGACACGGGCAACGAAAAATATCTGACCCAATTCCGGCAGCGATATGAGCAAACCATCAACGCGCTGGGGCGGCTGGAAAAGGAACTGAAAGACCCCGAACGCAAAAAGATGGCTAGCGCCGCCGTTGCCGCGTTTGAGGATTACACGCAAACACTGGAAGGGCTGAAGGACGATTATGCCGCCCAAAAAGCGTTGGTCACCAAGATGAACATCACCGGCTTGACCATTTCCGACAAAGCCGAAGCAATCACCGTATCCATCGCCGAGGAATTTCAAACGCAGTTGGATACCACCCACGAAAATTCCGCCAAAAACCGGGTATTCATCCTCACCACGGTATTGAGCACTTTATTGGTGGGGCTGGGGCTGGCATGGGGCATCACCCGCGGCATCACCCGCCCCATCAAAACCGTCACCGAAGCCTCGGTGCAGTTGGCGGAAGGGAAAATTCCCGACATCAAACATTCGGACAGCCGGGATGAGCTGGGCACAATGACCAACGCCTTCGGCAGAATGGTGGGCTATTTGAACGGCATGGCGGATATCGCCCGTGCCATCGCCAACGGCGATTTGTCGGTGGAAGTGATGCCCTATTCCGATGAAGATTTGCTGGGACACGCGCTCGCCAAAATGGTGGAAAGTATGCGCAACGTGGTGGGGCGGGTGCAAACCACCGCCCTCCAAATTGCGGACGCCTCGGAGCAACTGGCGCACAATGCCGCAGGATCGGGACAAGCCGCCGACCAAGTGACGAGCACGCTTCAGCAAGTGGCGCAAGGCACGGCACAGCAGGCGGAAGGGATGACCAAAGCCACCAACACCGTCGAACAGGTATCGCGGGCGATAAACGGCGTGGCGCAGGGGGCACAGGAGCAGGCGGAAGCCGCCGGGCGCACCGCCACCCTCACCATGCAAGTAGCAGAAATTGTCCGGCAGGTTGCCGTGAGCGCGGAAACCGGCGCGGAGGGTTCGGTAGCGTCCATCCAAACCGCCTCCGCCGGTGCGGAAACCATTCGGCAGGCGGTGCAAAATATGGAAACCATCCGTGATGCGGTGGAATTAATTGGCAGCCGCGTGCAAGAGGTCAGTGACCGCTCCAACAAAATCGGGGCAATTGTGGAAACGATTGACGATATTGCCGCCCAAACCAACTTGCTGGCGCTCAACGCCGCCATCGAAGCGGCACGGGCGGGTGAACACGGCAAAGGGTTCGCCGTGGTCGCCGATGAAGTGCGCAAGCTGGCGGAAAAATCGGCGGCAGCCACCGGCGAAATCGCCAACCTCATCAAAGGGATTCAATCCGTGGCGGCAGACACCGCCCAAGCCACCACCAATGGCGTCAAAGCCGTTGCCGCGGGCGTGGAGCAGATTGACCACTCCGGCGCGGCGCTGGATAGCATCGTTTCCTCGGCAGAAACGGTGAACAAATTAATGGCGGACATCGCCGCCGCCGCCGAGCAGATGTCCGGCGCGTCCGACGAGCTGGTCTCCGCCATGGAAACGGTATCGGCGGTGATTGAAGAAAATACCGCCTCTACGGAAGAAATGGCGGCAAGTTCCAACGAAGTGATTGAGGTAATTGAAACCATCGCCAGCATCAGCGAGGAAAACAGCGCGGCAGTTGAAGAAGTCTCCGCCGCCGCCGAAGAGATGAACGCGCAGATGGGCGAAGTGGCGGGCGCGGCACAAGAACTCGACGCGATGGCGAAAGAGTTGCAGCAGGTCATCGCCATCTTCAAACTGGAAGCCGATGATGCCCTCAACGGAAACGGGCACAACGCCGCCGAAACCGACGATGCGCCCGCCGACGAAACGGAAGAAACAGCTACATCAGTCGTGGACTTTTAAATAACCTTCATCCATCAAAAAGCGATACGGTGAAATGTCAAGTAGCAGAAAGTAGGTTTAGAGGGTGAAA
>CAZMXX010000459.1:0-3222 GCA_964570315.1 uncultured Anaerolineaceae bacterium
GTCAATTCCTCTCCCCCATCAATGGGGGAGTACCCTTGACGCAAATTCTATGGGCAATAGATTCACCGCATTTTTCGTCGCACGTCCTTTTTTCGCGTCAAAACCGTCTTCCAAATAGAAGGTTACAGCCAAGCCCGGTTGCAACAACTTCCGCCTGCCATTGAACGATTTCACCCGAAAATAGTACGATGTGCCATCATCCGTGGCGACAAATCCGGCTTTGCCGTTCGGCAATATCGTCGAAATTGTGCCGCGATATTGTTTTTGCCCTTCATATTTGATGGCGTTCCAGCGCGCCCGAAGCCGGCGCACCAAGTTTTTACCGGCAGGGATATCCCCTTCCGCGATGGAAAACGCTTGCATTTGCCGGTACAATTCGTTGCTGATTTTCCAGTTGCGTTCTTTGCGTATCCGATATACCAACGCCAAATGGTCTTTCGCATCCTCCGTGCGCCCCAACTGCGCGAACAACTCTGCCATGAAACCGAATAATTTCAGCTTTTTGTCCGTGTCTCCCGCATTTAACGCGGCATCGAGCGCGTATGCCAACGCCTTTTCAGAATCCCCCGCATCAGCATACATTTCCGCCAGTTTATGTTGAATGAACCACTCACGCCGTTTCTGCAACAGCGATTCCAGCATCGGAATCGCCTCGTGTGTGTCCCCCAGATAATATTTTGAAAGCGCAATTCGCCACCGAAACCAAAGGTCGTTATCATAATGGAAAACCGCAACCTCGTCCAGCGCTTCCCGGCAAACCGCAATACACGCCTGATAGTCTTCCAACGCCAACAACGCCTTCGATAGCGCCCCGTAATATCGTTCTCGGTCAGACGCCAGCTCCCGACGTTTCCCTTGCGGGTCGGTAAACGAAAAGACATCATCGCGCAGTTTTTTGCCGTCAACTTTTGTGAGCCACCGCACCAACGCCGGCGCATCAAAGGGATTTTCAAAATGTTTTGCCACCGCCAACACCGTGCGCACATACGGCGAATACGGGGTGTCTTGACGACACAGTTTCAGAATCGCAGTGGCGGCTTTCAAAAACGTGGGTTCGTCCCGAACCTGCTCCACCGCAATTTGGGTGTGGTATATCGCCCACGCATACGTATTATTGTTGAGCTGAAATTCCGGCGCGACGCGATACACCGCTCGGCATACAACCAACGCGCGCTCAAATTGTTTCTGTTTCGACAAACAAAACGCATAGCCCCATCCGTCCCACTCGTTGCACGCCTCGCGGTGATTTTCCCACAAATCACGGTACAGGGACAAAGCCTCCTGATAGCGTTTTTCCTTTCTGAATTGTTGTGCCTGCTGTTTTAGCTCATTAACGGTTGTCACGGCTCACTGCTCGCAAAATTTTGGTCAACTCAGCCAATAGTTCTGGGGAAAGACGAAGGTGTTGTCGGCAAGAAAATTGTCCAATATTGCAATGGTGTGCCGCTGGTCGGCGGTAAGAGTAGATGAGTAGAAATTGGCGAGGTTCGATGAGACTTTCATAAGGCAATTCGGTTATGTGTTTTGTTGGCGTGTTTTTCGTGCCTCTTCGCGCACGGTTTGCAGGTTGATGATTTCCGCAATTTCAAACTTTGGCGGCAGGTTATCCGGTACAGAGCGAATGCGCACAATCGGTGGAAAGTATCCGCAGCGTCCGTGCAGTTCTGCCAGCAGCACCGCCGCGCCGAAGTTGAGGCTGGGCAGGATAAGCAGCAGCGGCTCGGTTTGCCACTCGGCGGAGGAAAGCCCGACGCCGTCTATCAGCGCGGATACTTGCGGTGCGAAGGGTTCGGCGGTATCAAACTGCGCCGGGTGTTCGATGGTGTGCTCAATGGTCTGCCCGGTGAGGGCTTCGATTTGGGCGCACTGCTCGGCAGTAGTCGGGTGGGATAGGTTGATGAGAATCATTGTGTGCGCTCCGGATAGAAATATGCCCAAATTATTTTCAAGCGAGGGTAAATGGATTGGGCATATTTGCGAAGTTTCTCTGCCGATTTAAGGTGCGGATTCATTCCGACATGCGCAATATCATTCCGAATTTGAGTTAATTCATCCCACAATTTTCCCAGTTCTTCTGCGACGGGTAATGATTGCAATGGTTCATCAAACGGCGAATTATATCGGGGTTCTTTCTTTTTTAACCGCGCTGCCATATTGCTGATGGCATGTTCAATTGGTTCGCGCGTGCCTTTATGGTCGGTTAGTAATCCGGCTTTAAGATGAATCACCAACAGGCTAATTAACCATTCGCGTGCCAAAGTCATTGCCTGCACAACCTGCTCTTGTTCCAAATACCGGTCAATCATATCCAGTTGAATTTTAAGATTAGCAGGATAATTTTTCTGCGCTAAAGTATCCTCCAAAGAAAATTGGTCGTATGCTCGCCAGATTTTTTCGGTCAATATGGCAAACGGTGGAGCGTTTTGTTCTACCAGTGGACTGATGTGTTGCAATTTTTCTGTCAGTTGTGCGGCGGCGGTCATTGTTTCCAGCGGGCGGGTCAGCCGCATTGCCAATGAAACGGCTTCCATAGCTTCTGCGGGTGATTTAAGTGCGTCGCGCAATTGACGGGCATCCGGGCTGGTTGCTAACGCAGAACCGATTGGAATACCCTGTTTCAACAATATTGCCAAATCGGATGCATCACCAAAACGGGTGAAGCGGTCGGTGGCAATTGTCCAGTCCAACAAAGAGAGAAAAGGTGTCAGGTCGAAAACAGGGCTTTCGTTTGCCTCATTGCGGGCGTCCCATGCACCATATAAAATACGTTCCACTTTTACTCGTCGTGCCAGTCGCAAGAACGCCACGGCTAAAAAATTGAGAAATGGCAAGGAGCGAAACCCGTAAGTAATATCCACCATCAGTTCATCGCCTTCCGAAACATGCTCAGTGAGGGCGTTGAAAATTTGCCACAGTTCGTCTTCGCTTTTCCCGTCGGGGATAGGAATAGCAACAGGTTGAGTTACATCGGCGATTTCATCAGCTAGCGCTTCAAAATGTTTTTTCTCCGCCAACTCTGTGACAACCACCAGCGTTTTTTTCGGGCGGTAGAAATGTGCCGTCGCTGCTGGAGCATAACGGGTTGGATGTTGTCGCCCGTCGGGAAAGGTATAGGTGGTTTCACTGTATTTCCCCGCGCCAAGAAAGGTAAGTAGGTTCATAAGGTTATCTCCTCGTATTATATGTAGTAGGTAGACGCCAACCCGTCTACCGGTTTGAAAA
>CAZMXX010000460.1:0-3209 GCA_964570315.1 uncultured Anaerolineaceae bacterium
AATAATCCATCTTAAAATCACCGACTCGTGGTCTTGACAATGGGGGTAACCTTATTCGTCACCCAAAATACATCAAACTTAAAAACGGAATAATCCCAGCCTGGTCGGTGGAATTGTTTTGCTGAGCAATCTTTCGAACAGGTCCAGTGTTTTACGAAAAAGGAGTAATTGGATTATCAGAAGGTAAACGGTGGTTTTGAGGAAGCCAAAGGTGTTTTTTAAATCCCACTGTTTAACTGTATAATCACACATGCACACATTCAAAAGTGAGGCGACTGGCAGCGATGGCTGAGCAACAGGCGATTTCTGAAAAAAAATCGTCGCAACTAGAATCTCATATTCAAAATCTGTTTTCAAGTAGCATTATTGAGAATGTTAATGTCTGGTTGAACGTGCATGATAACGCGTTGAATATCATCTATTGGAATAAAGTAGCTGAAGAAATTAGCGGTTATTCACAGGCAGAAGTATTAGGACATACAAAAGTATGGGAATGGCTGTACCCTGACAAGGAATATCGCCTGGAAAGCATGTCACCTGCTTTGAGCATTGTTATAGAAAACAAGGGATTAAGTTATTTTGAGCGAGATATTCTGTGTAAGAACGGCCAAGTAAAAACCATCCTGTGGAATTCTCGTAGTCTCAAAGACGATCAAGGCAAAATCTATGGTGCAATTACCTTTGGCTACGATATCACTAATCGTAAACGTACCGAAATTGCCTTAAAGAAAGCACATGATGAATTATCTGTCTTGTATGATGTGGCTTTGATTGCCAGCCAATCAATTGACCTTAAAACCATCCTTCAAAGTTCGCTTGATCGAGTACTACCCACAATGAAGAGCAAAAAAGGAACAATTCATCTGTGGGACAGACAAACGGAAACCCTGTATTTGGCGGCACACAAAGGTTTATCAGACTTTGCTATCAGTGAACTAAATTCCATACCGCTGGATAGCGGACTGATTAGCCAAGTCTTTAAGCTGTTTTTGGCATGATAAAAATGGTTCATCGGCACTTTGCGTGAAAACTACGGTGGTGCGAGTACTCGCAGACGCAGTAAATCGAATTTGGCACGCCCATACATCTGCCGCTTGATGAGTTTTAGCCGATTAACTTGACCTTCCACTTGCCCGTTACTCCACGGTAAAGACAAAGCGGCTAAAACTGCGTCTCTGTCTCTTGCCAAACTCCCGGCAAAGTTCCTCAACTCCGCAACCCCGGACGCAATGGCCGCTTCTAACCAAGGGTCCAACGATTTCGAGAGACCATATTTGACCATTCCGACAAAAGATTGTCCGAAATTATACGCTTGTCTGATATCGGAATTGGCATTCAGCATTCGCTCAAGCGCATTCTGTTGTTTATCCGTCAGGGTATCTTGCTCTTTAAATAGCAAACGCACGGCATAATTTGCAGACCACATTTGTGTTTTTTGTTGCTTTGGCGAACTTTGCAGGGGCGATGCAGGCAATATCTCCGCTGCCACTTTCGCTTTCCACCGTCTCACTAATCGGTAAGAACCTTGATAACCCTGCGCACGAATTTCGCGAAACAGTTGTGCCGCATTGTGTGTACCGGCTTGCCAGTGCGCGTGTAAATAATCCATATAAGGTGACAATGCCATCGATACTCGGTTGGGGCGCGCAATCTCCGGAAATTCTCCGGCGTTTATATAGCGCCGAACGGTCTGACGACTGATGAAAAGTTGTCGCGAGATTGCCCGAATGGACCATCCCTGTTTGTGCCGCGCCATCACATCCCCGTAGCGCTTTAATCGCCGTTGACGGTTTTTTGAAGGGATCGGCACGCTTGGTATTTCAAGCTTTTTCGATGGTTTTGGACTGCGGCGTTTCAGCACCACCGGAAACTCCGCTTCCTTTTTTGAGGCCTGTGCCGCAGCATATAGACATTCGTGATGCCGTTCTAAAAGCCGGATGAACATATCGCCCAAATTTCGCAATAAATGCCATCGGTCTGTCACCTGAATGGCGGTCGGCGCGCCCAGATTTATCCCGTCAATATAAACCCGGGCGCGGTCCCGGCTGACGATTTCAACGTTCGGATGGGCTCTCAGCCACGTAGCCAGACTTTCGGCAGACCGGTCCGGCAAAAGGTCAATCGGTCTATGCGTTTCTAAATCAACGATAATGGTACCGTAATGACTGCCTTTGCGCCACGCCCAATCATCAACGCCAATCACACGAGCGGTGGATGTGTCTGCCGGAATGGTGTCGCGCACCAACCGCAAGATGGTATCGCCGCTGACCGGCATCGCCAACAGCGTTGACAATCTAGCCCCCACCGCACCCCCGACCGCCAATCCAATAGATTGTTGTTGCTCTGCCAAACGAGTGCTACGGCGCGCAAATGGCGTGGCAAAATCATCTAACTTTTCAACGAATGTGTTACGCTGACAACGGTCATTGTCGCAAAAGAAACGACGAACTTGGATTGAATGGGTGACCTGTCTGTGCCCACTTGCCAAATCAGCGATGATGCGCCTATATCGGCTGTGAACACGACGTGAAACTGTATTGCAATCCGGGCAAACGTATTCATTTCCGTTTGTCCGGGCAGTCGCGGTTATTTTCTCGGTATCAATATGAACATCTTCAAGTGTCAGATTGGTATTTTCGGGGAGCAATAGTTTTGAAAGCATCGGATGTCCTTGCGGAGAATCATTATGCTTTCAATTGTACCAAATCTTTGGCTATCTCCCCTTTTTCACGCAAAGTGCCGATGAACCACTTTTAATTTGCCAAAAACATGGGCGGGTGATTTAGATGTGGATGATTTGGAATTCAAGCGCAGACCGTATCGCAACGGCACGGCATACCGGCAATCAAAGCAGGCGAATCGGATGCTGACTGTGGCGTTTGCCGAACGACTGGCAGAACAAAACATTACCGTGAACGCCTGTCATCCCGGCGAAGTGAATTCCAAATTGAGCAACGATTTGGGGTTTGGCGGGCACGAAGCACCGGCAGAAGGGGCTGCCACGCCGGTGTGGCTGGTGACACATCCCATCGGGGGCGAAAAAACCGGCAGATATTTCGAGTATCGGCGGGAAGTCCACTGCCGGTTCAGTGATGACCGTATGGCGATTGAGCGGTTGTATCGGTTGTGCGAGGGCTATTGATTACGGGCGTGCCTGTTTTTGGCATGATAAAAATGTACCACCCGGCGGAGAAATGGCAGGCTAAAAG
>CAZMXX010000461.1:0-3181 GCA_964570315.1 uncultured Anaerolineaceae bacterium
TTTCGAGGGTATTTGCAATTTTTAGCGTAAATTTGAGCCAAAACTCAAAAACTTTAAATGCTCTGTTTCTCTGTGTCTCTGCGGTGAAAAATCAACCTTTTTTCAGACAAGTCATATTTTGTAAACAAAAATTTTCTTGCCGACACCATGCAGACTGTGGTATCCTTAGCGCATCAAATGCAATGGAGGACTCATTTCTGTGCGCAAGCGACAAATTTTTTCAGGATTTGGCATCATTTTTGCAATATTAATTTTGAGTACGGGCATCATTTCCGCGGCGACATTTTTATCCAATGCTGATATCAATGCGCCATTCCACGCCTATTTCGGTGCAGGAACCAACAAAAGCTGTGGTGGCACCACCTATGTCACTGAAGTTGCCGACGGCTGGGACGGCTTTGAAATTATAACTACGGATCGACTCCGATTTTTTAGCGCCAGTCGTTGGGGGCAATTGGCAGCATGTCTATATGGCGTCCCACCCTTTACCGAGAGTTTAGATGGAGAAGCGCAATCATGGGTATCAGCGAAAGCATTTGACGCAGGTATTTTTCAGACAGTTTCAGGATTGACCCCCGGTGAAACTTACGGCTTTTCGGCAGGGATTGCGCCTGCATTTTACACAACCAACCGCACTGACCCCGCCACAGGCAAAATGTTCCGTAGCGTCGGCGTTGACCCCACCGGCGGCACCGACCCCACTGCCGCCACTGTGCAATGGAGTTTGGAAGAACCGCACGCTGTATTTAACGACGGACAAAAATACAGTTGGTTTTTCCCCAGCGTTGGTTTTACGGCACAATCATCCAACGCTACCGTTTTCATTCGGGTTCGTAGCATTGAAGACGTAACGGATGGTGTATCCATCAATCAAGTTTGGGTGGATAAAGCATTTCTCGACATTGCGCCCACCATCTCAGTCAATGTTACACGTTTAAACGATTCATTGGCACAAGCCGTATGGAACGGTTCCCCACGCCCCGGATTTCATCTATTTGCATACGAAGCTCAATACAAAAAAGCCACAGACACTGCATGGACAGACCTCCAAATTTTCGATGTTCTTGATGGGAATACACCGCCAACCGCAACCGATGCCACATTCCCCATCACACCCGGAGAAACTTACATTGTACGAGCGCGAATGTGGCATGAAGAGGATGGCGGCTCCAACATGGAAGTTGCAGGTCCATGGGTGGAGACACAATTACAAGCGGGGGAAATTTTGAACGGCGTGGTGTTCAACAATACCGAAAGCACCGTTTCCGGGGCGACGGTCGCCGTGAGCGGCGCACTGACGCAAACCACCAGCGGCGCGGGGGGAGCCTTCAGTATGAACACCGGCGTGGGGACGTTCGGCATTACGGCAACCACCCCGACCGGCTGGAACGCCCCCGCTCCCGTGTGGGTGGATGTGCCGGACACGGGCACGGGCGTCATCACGTTGAGCCTGCGCCCGCCGGACAACTTCATCCCCAATGGCGATTTTGAGGGCACGCTGAACGGCTGGACACACACCCTCGCCGCGCCAACTTTCGATTCCTCTTCCCCCCGCGCGGGAAACACGAGCCTGTGCATCTCGGAGAGCGGCACACTGACCGCCACCGCCATCGTCACCGATATGTACCGCCCCACGCTGGCATTTTGGGTGCGGGCGCAGGGGGATGGCAACGACTCGCTGGCGGCGGAAATCATCGCCCCGGAACCGTTCACCGTGACCGCGCCGTTGATTTTCGGGCAGGATACGGCGGGCTGGCAATTCACATCCCTGCCGATGACCATGCAAATCACTCCCACCGGCGGCACGGGGAATTTCGGCGGCGGAACCGGCTCGTTTTTACTGCCGCAGCCGGAGGTCTATTCCGGCGACATCGGTGTACGGTTCACGGTGACGCAAAACGGCGGCACACCGACCACCTTCTGTTTGGATGAAGTCAGTGCGGGGCGTCAATGGGGGGGGACGAACAAGGTTTTTCTGCCGTTGATTTTCCGATGAGTGAAAAAGTGAGAAAGTGTGCAGGTGTGCAAAAGGAAGACGCACACTTTCACACTATCTCACCCGCTCACTTTCTCGCCTTCAATGGCAAAATACGCCTCTCGGATGTACGGCAGCAGCGCCTCCCAGCGCCCGATGGCTTCCAGATAGCGGCGCACCCATGCCGCCCAATCCGGCAGGGTGGACGGGCGCGGGGTGGGGCAGAATTTGCGCAGAAACGGCACCATCCGCAATTCGGCGGTCAACAATTCATCCAGCGTGAGCCACGCGATGGGTCCCCCGTCGAACAAGAAATCGCTGTCCGCAATCATCCGCACCGTGTCCGCGAGGCTGTAGCGCACGGTGCAGTGCCGGGCGTGCCAGCGTCCGCCCCGATGGGTGAGCATCAGATATTGGGCATCGGTATTTTCGCCGAAAGGTTGTCCCGCGCTGCCCGTCAGCACCAGAAATTTGTCCTCCCAGCGCATTTGCCATTGCATATGCACATGCCCCCCGGCGATGGTTTTGGCGGGTGTGCGACGCAATTCCGCCGCCATTTCATCATCAATACCGGCGGAAAAACTGCGTGCGGGGTTAGACGGCGAGGCATGGCACACCAGCACGTCATCCCCGGCGGGACCCGGAATGCCGTGCGCGAGCGGCAGGGCGGCAATTGCGGCAATTTCGGCGGGGGAAAAGAGTCGCGCGGCATACTGCACCGGCATAAATTGCACACTGTGTCGCAGGGCGGTATTGCCGTTGGGGTGGTGGTATGACAGCAAATACTCTTCATGATTCCCGCGCACGGTGGGAATCTTTTTTTCTGCCAGCAGGTTCCACACCGCCACCGAGGCGGGCAAAGGGTTGACGGCATCCCCCGCGCAGACAACGGCATCAACGTGCCGGCGGTCAATATCATCCAACACCGCATGCAGGGCGGGTAAATTGCCATGCACATCGGAGAAAACAGCGATTTTCATATCGAATGATTCCTTTGTTTTTAGGACTTGCGCAGTTTAATGGAATGAATGAAAATCAGCCACGAATTAACGCAAATTTCACTAAATTTTCAAATGATAATTCGTGGATAGTCTCCCCTTTGGGTGTTATTGCGGGATAGATGTTGAGTTCACCGCGAAGCCGCTAAGGTCACACCTTATTTTTGCGCGAATAGAGCGCGATTCTATTATTTGCCGGAAATCAAAC
>CAZMXX010000462.1:0-3175 GCA_964570315.1 uncultured Anaerolineaceae bacterium
GCATTGGCATCGGGATTGGGCAGCACCACCGTGCCACCGGCTTTCAGCACGGCATAATATGTGACCACCATCTGCGGGATATTCGGCAATACCACCATCACCCGGTCGCCGGGGGAAACGCCCAACCCGTGCAGGGCATGGGCAAACTGATTCACCAGCCGTTCCAATTGAAAATAGGTCAGTTTTTTGCCGTAAAAAATGGTTGCCGGTTGTTTGGGAACCCAATAGGCGGCGCTTTCCAAAAATTTGTGCAACGGTTGCTCCGGTATCGGCACAGTCGCAGGGGTGGATGGACTGTAACTTTTCAGCCACGGACGGTACTCCAGCGGATTGGTGGTGCTGGTCAAATCGCGCCAGGTGCTGCGCTGTTTATCTTCAATGAAACGGGTGATGGCACGATTCACGGCATTATGGCGTTCCAATTGCACCTTGTGTTTCGCAGAGCCGACATCGTACACCTCCGCATTGGGGACGGCTTCCACCACTTCATCGAACACATAGCGCGGGAAATAGCGGTCGCGCTCGCCGGTGACAATCAACGTGGGGGTGGTGATGGCGTGCAGTTTCTCCCATCCCTTCCACAAGCGCAGGTTGTTCAGCGCCATCCGTTTCATCACGTGAATTTCGGCGTTCCAGCGCGGACGATATTTCCACCACGGGCGGAAGAACCACGTCGGAATGCGGTACGCCAGCGCGGTCACTTTCGGCAGGGGATATTCACCGGCGGTTGCCAGCAAAATCAACTTTTCCAGTCGTTCCGGGTGGGTAGTGGCATATTCCACACAGATGGAGCCGCCGAAAGAATGTCCAATCAGAATGAATTTTTCCGGCAGATTGAGCGTTTCCGCAATTGCCTGTAAATCCGCAACCAGTTCGGGCATCGTATAATTGGAGAGCGGCGCGTCACTCTGTCCGTGTCCGCGCAAATCGGGGACGACCACCCGGTACTCCCGCGCGAAATGATTTATCTGGAATTCCCACGTTTCCGCGCAACCGGCATAGCCGTGCACAAACATGATGGTATTTTTTGCGCGGGCGGGCGCGATGTCAATCACGCTCAAATAATCGCCGCGCACCCCCGGAATCGGCACGGGAACACGATACAAATCAAAATCCAGTTGGATGGCTCGCCGTTTCATACCGCGCAATTTTCGTTTCATCATTTGACTCCAAATGTTCTGTCCCGCAAATTGGCGTATCTGCCGGGAATTGCTAAAATCAGGTGATGGATAGTTCAACACCTGTGACAACGGAGGTTCATTTTGGGTAACACATCTCGCCCGTGGTGGCTTTTCGCCATGCGTATGCCATTATTCGACACGAAATTGAGTGAAGCGCACGACAGCGAAAAAAAACGGTTTATTATTGAAGGGCAACCGGTGATGAAAAGCCTGCACTGGGTGGTCTATGGTCCCGGTTTGGCGTTGATTGTGATTGCCGTCATCGGCGCATTTGCGTGGGCAAACGATTTCCGTTCGCAGCCCGCCGGGGCGAAAATTATGCTGACCGCACTCTTTTTCATCGTTCCCCTGCTGGCATGGATTGTCGGGGGGGTGATTTTGGGCAAAATCTCGCAGGCGAAGTTAAATTCGCTCGCCGCCGCCGAAACGGAACGGGTTGAAATCACCGTGGATACCGTTGCCCAAACCGTGCAAATCAACACCGATGCGCCCATCGCGCTGGCGGATATTCAGGGCTTCAAACTCATCTCCGATTCCGGCACCTATTATACCCCAAACGAACAAATCGCATCCATATACCATTTTATCATGGAAACATCACAGGGTCACGTCAATATCTTACCTAAATACTTGGGGAATATCAAACAGAAGTTACAATTGCGGAGTCAATTGGAAAGCTTTTTGGGGAAAGAAACGTAAAACGTATTGCGTATTGCATAAAATCACAGAATACACAATACGTTTTACAAAATACGTTTTATTTCGGCGCCATGCGGATTGCGCCATCCAGCCGGATGACTTCCCCGTTGAGCATCTGGTTTTCGATGATGTGTTTTGCCAGCGCGCCATATTCTTCCGGGCGACCCAACCGCGAGGGGAACGGCACTTGCTGCCCCAGCGAAATCCGCGCCGCTTCGGGCAAGCCTGCCAACATAGGGGTGTCGAATATCCCCGGCGCAATGCCGACCACCCGGATGCCGTAACGCGCCAGTTCGCGGGCAAGGGGAAGCACCATACCAACGATGCCGCCCTTCGAGGCGGAATACGCCGCCTGCCCGATTTGCCCGTCAAACGCCGCCACCGACGCGGTGACGATGAAAACACCGCGCTCGCCGCCCGCCTGCGGTTCCGCGTCGGCAATCGCCGCCGTGACCAGCCGGATGACGTTGAATGTACCGAGTAGGTTCACCCGCAACACCCGCTCGAACCGCCCCAAATCGTGAACGCCTTTGCGCCCCAGCACCTTTTCCGCAATGGCGATACCCGCGCAATTAATCGCGCCGTGCAACCCGCCGAAGGTATTCAGCGCGGTGTCCACCGCCGCCTGCACATCCGCTTCGCTGGCGACATCCGTTTTCGCAAATACCGCCCGCTCGCCGAGCGCGGCGGCGGTTGCCTGCCCGGTTTCGGCGTTCACATCCACAATCACCACCGATGCGCCGCCATCCACCAGCTTTTTCGCGGTTGCCGCTCCCAAACCGGAGCCGCCACCCGTGACCAAAAATACTTTGCCCTGAAGTTCCATTTTGTTTCCTCCTGAAAATGATTTAGAATGTGATTCGTGAAACGTGAAGACGTGATACGCGATACGTAATTCGTAATTCGTAATTCGTAATTTTACGCAATACGAAATACGGAACATGCTTCCATCATTCGGAACTCACTATGAATTTACCCAAACTCCCCATCCCCGACCCGCTGCGCGGGCGCGAAAAGGGCACGTGGGCGCACGATACCATCGTTCGCCGCCTGCCGGAGATTGCCCGCCGTGTTTTGGCGGAAAACGATTTGCCCGCACGCGCCGAAACCGCCATCCACGCGCTGATTGCCGACATCCCCGCCGCACCCATCCGCCCGCTGAGCGACACCGCCGCCCCCGATGCCGCCGGCTGGGCGCGCTACATTTTCCCTCCCAGTGGTCCACACTGCATGTCTGTGCATAGGAACTTCGACGAACTCTATGCTGCACCATGCACCACCTACACGCGACTACT
>CAZMXX010000463.1:0-3150 GCA_964570315.1 uncultured Anaerolineaceae bacterium
GCTCGCGCTGAAGGATAATCCGCTGGAAGCAAACTTACAGGTGTCGCAGGCGCAGGTCACCTATCAGACAAAATTAGCGGCGATTGATGTCGCCAATGCGGCGGTGGCTCAAGCCAAAGCCGGGCTTCCGAAGAGCCGGATCGCGGTACTGCGCGCGAATCTGACGCAGGCGCAATCGCAGATGGAAACGCTGGCGACCCAGCGCGAAAAATTCACCCTCACCTCGCCGTTGAGTGGGGTGGTGGTCAATCGCCCCGCGCAGTTGGGCGAAGTGGCGCTGCCGGGCGTTCCCCTGCTCACCGTCGCCGACCTCAGTTCGGTGACGCTCACGGTTTACGTTCCCGAATCGCAGTACGGAACGCTGTCACTAGGGCAATCGGTGTCTGTTTCGGTGGATACTTTCCCGGATGAAACTTTCGCCGGCACGGTTAATTTTATAAATGACCAAGCGGAATTTACACCCAAAAATGTTCAGACTCAGAAAGAACGGGTGAATTTGGTGTACGCCATCAAAATTGCGTTGCCCAACCCCGATGGGAAACTGAAGCCGGGTATGCCCGCAGATGTGGTGTTCAAATAACAATAACGCCGGACAGTGAACGGGTCAATATTGCGTGACAACCCCGGCAACAAAAATGGAGAATACATTGTGGAAAAAGGCAAGATTTTAATTGTCGGCGGATATGGTGCAGTGGGACGGGCGATTGCCGCCTCATTGAGTGAACGGTTGCCCGGTCGCGTAATTGTTGCCGGCAGAAACTATCAAAAGGCGGAAGCATTGGCTGCTGAATTGGCGCAAAAAGTGCTGCCACTGGCGTTGGATGCGAGCAGTGTTTCAACAAACGATGAACGGCTTGATGATGTAGCTCTTGTTATTATGTGTCTGGATTTGCATAACACCCAATTTGTTGCCCAGTGTATTCGACGGGGAATTCATTACATTGATGTTTCGGCGACGTATGAAATCTTGTCTAACATTGAAAAATTCAATACTGAGGCGGTCAACGCCGGTTCTACCGTAGTGTTGAGCGTCGGACTGGTTCCGGGACTCTCTAACCTTTTGGCGAAACATTGCCAATCGAAAATTCCGGCAATGCGATATGCGGATATTTTTGTTCTGCTCGGTATGGGGGAAGCGCACGGCGAGGCGGCTATCCGGTGGACGCTGGAGAATATCAACACCGAGTTCACCCTTCAGACACAAAACGGGACGGAATATGTGAGCAGTTTTGGGCGCAGAAAACGGACGATGATGCCCGGAGAATTCGGTAAAAGAACGGCGTACGCCTTCGATTTTTCTGACCAGCACGTTATTCCAAGAACGCTGAATATTGACACGGCAGCATCATGGTTTTGCCTCGATTCAGCTTTCGTCACCACCTTGTTTGCCTGGTATAAAAAGACCGGATTAAGTAAAATTCTCAAATTCAAGTCGGCACGGGAGGCTTCCGTCAAACTTCTGAAAAAGTTTCAATTCGGTTCAGAACAATTTGTCATCAAAGTGGAAGCCGGTATCAATCCCGAACAAGGGGCGTTGTATGACTGCTCGGTTAGTGGGAGTGGTGAGGCGCGCTACACCGGATTGGTTGCCGCAAAAGTTGCCGAAGCGTTGTATACAAAACCGTTTGCACCCGGCGTATTTCATATCGAACAATTATTTGAGCCGATAACATTCATTGAAAGTATAGATGACGCTGATTTGAAATTTGAAGAACATACATTGTAAAAAAGAGATACACGTTGAATCGTGCGTTAATTTTTGACAGAGGTGAACGGATGAAAAAAATAGCGATAATCATTAGCGTTGCCGCATTAATCATTGCCGGGGCATATTTTTCCACCCAAAAGACGGTACAAGCGTCCAATGATGCTTTGGTGCAGGACTTGCCCGTCGTCGGTTCCGGCACAATGGAAGGGGAGAGCACCATCATTGCCGCTGAAACGGGCGGGCGAGTGGTGGCGGTGTACGCGGCGGAAGGGGATAACGTTTCGGCGGGGGATGTGCTGATTGAGCTGGACAAAAGCATGCTGGAATCGCAGTTGGGGGAATTGAATGCGGCGATTGCCACCGCGAAAGCGAATCTGGCGGCGGTGAAAGATCAACCTCAGCCGGAGGCGGTGGCGGTGGCAGAAGCGGAATTGGCGCAAGCCGCAGCTCAACGCGATAGCGCGTACCAAATTTGGCAGGATATGCTCCCCCTGCTGGATGAGCCGCAAATGCTGGAAGTGCCCATCAAAGAATTGCAGGCGCAGATAAAACAGGCGGAAGGGCAGGTTGACCAAGCCAACGCCGCGCTGAAAACGGCGCAAATTCAGGAAGAAATCGCCAGCCGAGACCAAAGCTCCAATGTAGCGATGGTCACGTATCAGGTGGCGCAGGTTCAGCGCGCCGCCGCCGAAGTGGGTGTGCAGTTGGCGGAATCGCAGGTGAAGATGCTGAAGGTACAATTGGCGCATTTGTGGGAACAATACACCAATCCGGTGGTGTTGCAGGTGCAGGTCAATCAGGCTGAAGCGGGCTACCACATCGCCGAGGCGGCAGCCGCGCTGGCGAAAGCGAAGCTCGCCGCCGCGCAAGCGGGTCCCACCGCCGAAGAAATCGCCGTGGCGGAGGCACAGGTGCAATTGGCGGAAAGCGCGCTCGCGCTGGTGAGCGCCCAAATGGCGCAGTTGACCATCACCGCCCCGCGCGACGGAACTATCTCCACCCGCACCATCGACCCCGGCGAATTAGCCGCGCCCGGCGCAACGCTGTTGAAATTGACCGATTTGGACAAAGTGACGCTGCGGGTGTTCATTCCGGAAACCCAAATTGGGCGGGTGCGCTTGGGGCAGACGGCGCGCGTGACCATTGATTCGGTGGATCGGGTATTCGAGGGGACGGTGACCTATATCGCCAATGAGGCGGAATTCACCCCCAAAAATGTGCAGACCAAAGAGGAACGGGTGAATCTGGTCTTTGCGGTGGAAATCACGCTGGAAAATCCGGAACACATTTTGAAGGCGGGGATGCCCGCCGATGCGGAAATTATGCCGTAACCGCGAAAAATCAAACAGCAGATGCGTTGTTCGTGGCGCATCTGCTGTTTTTTTATTTCCGTTTTTTTGAGGGAACTTTTTTCGGTTGGGGGTAGGGGAGCACCAATTCAG
>CAZMXX010000464.1:0-3141 GCA_964570315.1 uncultured Anaerolineaceae bacterium
CTCTATAAATTATATCGCCACCGCGCGACGGCGTCCAATTCCGCCAGGGTGACGGCATCTGCTGTGATGAAAACCGGTTCGTCTGCCAAAAACCCATCCAGCGCAATCGGGATATGCCCGATGCCGATGGTGGATAAATCGTTCATGTCAATATCCCATTTCAACATAGAAATATCCACATCCGACGGGCGAACTTCAAGTCGATTGCGGTAAACCTTCAAATGGACAACTGTTTCATCCACCGCCAGCACCTTCACCACCCGAATATCACCATCCCACTGAACCGAATACACCCCACCGACGATGAGGTCGGTCATCGCATCTGCCCCCCATCCACAGCGATGATTTGCCCGTTGACGAACCGCGCCGCGTCACTGCATAGAAACGCCGCGACCCGCGCCACGTCATCCGGCTCGCCCCAGCGGATGCCCGGTGCATCCCAATACGGCTCGGTGAGCGGTGTTTTGATGTACCCCGGCGCGATTCCGTTCACCCGAACGCCGAAGGGCGACAGCTCGCGGGCGGCGTCGCGGGTGAATTGCGTCACCGCCGCTTTGCTGGCAGCGACGGCGGCATATCCGTCTTTCTGCGGCGGGTAACCAGACGACCCGCTCATGGTGACCACCACCCCGCCGCCGAGCTCGCGCATCACCCGCGCGGCAATCTGCACGCACAGGAAGGTCGCTTTGACATTCACGTCGAAGGTGCGCGCCCATTCCCATTCCCCCTGTTCCGGCAAACTGCTTTCCGGCTCAATCCCCGCACAGGTGACGAGCATGTCCACCGTGTCCCACCGTTCAATCACTTCCTGAAACATGGTCTGCATCGCCATTTTATTATCGGCGGAACCGTGGAACGCCATTGCCGCCCCACCCGCTTCGGCGATGGCATCGGCGGTTTTTTGCGCGGATGCGGGGTTGATATCATTGGCGCAAACGCGCGCGCCGTGCGCCGCCAGCATCAGCGCCGTGGCGCGTCCAATGCCCCGCCCCGCCCCGGTGACGATGGCGGTTTTGGAGGTTAGCGATTGGTTATTGGTCATTGGTTATTTGTCCTTTATGATGCGTGAAAACGTGAAACGTGAAGTTGGTTAATTGGAGATTCGCCCATTCGCTTATTCGCAACTCGCTATTCGCTGACTGACCGCTGATTGCTGAAAACTAACTGCTGACCGCCTCACACAATATACGGCGAGCTGGCGCTGGTTTTCTGCATCCCTTCCGGGTCGAGCGCGACATCCACGCACGCCGGTTTGCCGCTGGCGAACGCCCGTGCCAGCGCAGCTTCAATCTCGGCGGGAGCATCCACATGTTCCCCGTAGCCACCCATCGCCGCCACAATTTTATCGTAACGGGTAGATGCCAGCGACGACGCAATCGCCCGTTCTTTGCCCACCATCTGAATTTGCGGATTGCGAATCTGCCCCCACGCGGCATCATTGCCCACCAAACTCACAATCGGCAGGTTGAAGCGGACGGCGGTGTCGAATTCAAACCCGTTCAGCCCGAAAGAGCCATCCCCGTTCACAATTAGCACTTTTTTGTCGGGGAAAAGGTGTTGCGCGGCAATGGCGAAGGGCGCACCAACGCCCAAACAGCCCAACGGACCGGGGTCGAGCCATTGCCCGGGGCGGGTCACATTCAGCACCTTCGCCGTGGCGCTGACAATATCGCCGCCGTCGCCGATGACGATGGTATCTTCGTCCACAAAATTATTCACCGCCGCGCCGAATCGAAAATGGTTGACCGGCGAATCGTCCAGCGCCATCCACTGCGCCATCTTCGCCTGTTTTTCGCCCTCAATTTCCTGCATCTGACTGAGCCAGTCGTCAAAACGAACCTCGCCCAACTGCGCCGAAAGCCCTTCCAGCACCAGCCGCGCATCCGCCACCAACGCGACATCCGCCCGGCGGTTGTGGTTCAATTCAGCAGGATCATTTTCCACCTGAATCAATTTGCTATCGGGGTTCCAGCCGCGCCCGTATTTCAGCCGAAAATCGAGCGGCGTGCCGATGAGTACCACCACATCCGCCTCTTTCAGCGCGGCGGAGCGAGTAGCTTTGAACAAATGGGGATGGTCCATCGCCAGCGTGCCCCGTCCCGCACCGTTGGTGAAAACCGGAATGGCGGTCTGTTCAGTGAGATTTTTCAGGGCGGCGCTCGCGCCATCCCAATAAACCTGCGTCCCGGCGATGATGATGGGTTTGCGGGCATCTTTCAGCAGCGCGACAATTTTCCCCAGTGCGCCCGCTTCCGGTTCGATTGGGGCAACGTCCACTTTGGGCGCGATTTCGGGCGGGTCAATCGCGTTGAACAGCACATCAAAGGGGAGTTCGATGAAAACCGGACCGGGGCGACCGCTCAGCGCGGTGCGGAAAGCGTCCGCCATCCGCGCGGGGATTTGCGCCGTATCGGTGACGGTGAAACTCGCTTTGGTGAAAGTTTTGAACATGTCGGTTTGGGGCATTTCCTGCAACGCGCCCATCCCTTTGGTGCTGAGGGGTGCCGCCCCGCCGAGCAGAATCATCGGACTGCGGGCTTGGAAGGCGTTGGCGACGGCGGTCACGGCATCGGTGACGCCGGGACCGGCGGTGACTGCCGCCACGCCGATGTTGCGGGTGAGCCGCGCGTGCGCGTCGGCGGCGTGGGCGGCGGCTTGCTCGTGCCGGAAGTCAATCACGCTGATGTGATTGTTGAGACAACCCTCGTAAATCGGCGCGATGTGCCCGCCGCACAGGGTATACAGCGTGTTGACCCCCTGCGCCGCCAGCGCGCGTCCGACTAATTCGCCTCCGTGTGTGAACATAAAATCCTCCTTGATTTGATGATTGATTGATTGGTTGTTCGGTTATCGGTGATTAGAGATTGGCGATTGAATTTTCAATGAACTTGTTGAAACTTTGGTGGTGGTTCAAATTGACTGCCGGAAATCATCCGCCGGTAGGGACAGAGCAATGCTCTGTCCCTACGCAAAACAAACACGGGTATTTGCCTTCGATCCTTCGGGTATATTTTGTTTCATCAGTCAAAAATAACCTCTACCGAAACTTTGTGTTTGGACGAGTTTCAGCCACTAATTTTCACGGATTTCACACCTTATATTTGCGCGAACAGAGGCGGTTTCTATTCATAATTGAAGGTT
>CAZMXX010000465.1:0-3133 GCA_964570315.1 uncultured Anaerolineaceae bacterium
GGAAAGCGTAGTTTCAGAAGCTCCCCCGCTTTAGCGGGGAGAGTGCGTCACCCGCCCCAGAAGAAGCACGCCGGTTGAAAGCGCGACGGTACTGAAGGTCGCCAGGGCGATGTTCCACAGCGTGATTTGACTGTCCAGCAGGGCGCTGCCACTCGTCCACAGTTCCCCCGCCGCCAACGTTGTGATTGCCAACAGAAAAATGAAGGTCATCGTTACACGATTCATCAGTCTACTCCTATTCCATCAAATGGGGAGCGGGCTGACTGACCCCGGCGATAATCCCCAAAACTATCAGCGCCAGCAAAATGATGCCCCCAATGATGATGATCCATTTCCGTTTGCGGGGCGAAAGCCATTCGCTACGGTCAACAAAGGGAACCAGCGCCAGCAGGATGAAGATGAGGGCACTGCCGCCCAGCAATCCCTGAATGCCGAACAAATCTTCCATCGGGTAGAAGGGGAGGAACATCCAGAGCGGTTTGGTAACTTCTTCGCCGGGGACGCCCGCTTGCCCCAACACCGCCGGGAACAACAACGCCAGCCCGCCCGCGACGGCAAACAACAGCAACCCGTACCCAACCATCCGTTGGATGTGCTCGGAGAAACGCGCGCTCCCCTGATTTTTGGTCGGAGGACCTGACGTCGCGTCCGGGGTAGCTTGGGGGGAAATGCCAAGTTGTTTTATCAAATAGATGTGGGTGATAATCAGCAGGACGAATGCCGCGGGCAGCAAGGTGAGGTGTCCGATGTACAGGCGGGTCAGAATGGGCACGCTGAGGGTGAATTGCTGGGTGAACCACACGCCCCACAGCCCCAACAACTCGCCGATTTCCTGATTGTGCGCCAGTGCTTCAACCGCTTCCTGATCCCATTTCAAAACCGTGCCGGTGAAGACAAAGCCCATCGTCACCCCCAGCAATCCCAAACCGACCAGCCAGTTGGCTTCGCGCGGGCGTTTATAACTGCCGGTGACGAAAACCCGTATCAGGTGCAACAGGATGGTGATGAAAACCAGATTCGCCGTCCAGAAGTGGACACTGCGGATGAAGTCTCCAAACGGCGCTTGGGTGATGATGTAAATGACGCTGTTGTGCGCGTTTGCGGGGTCGGGATTGTAGAATTGCGCCATCAGCACGCCGGTGACGGCAAGGATGATGAACCCGAAAAGGGTAATACCACCCAGCACATAGGGTAGCGTGTTAGCGTGTTCGGGAACCGGGTATGAGATGCCGCCCAGCCCCAACCGTTCATCTATTACTTTCCAAAAACTATTGGACGATTGTCCCGTGGATTTCGGCTTCAATTGCGTAGCCATAGAATCCTCCTTTGATATAAAGTTGTTCTATGAATGTATGATACGCCTCTCGGCGATAAAGTATCAGCGCAATATTGCTTGTTCCCCCCACGCAAATTGACCTATTGTTTTTTAGACAACCGTCCCGACGTTTTCGGGGCAATTGTCCCGACGGTTCAACCGGGTATGAAAATTGCGAAAAATTCTGTATAATATGGATACGGCATCATAAAATGACATAGCCGCACCATTGCGGGAAAGGCTGCGTGATGAACATGGAACAGAGCGAACATTTCCGGCGATTGAAAGAAACGTATATCCGCCGATTGCACATTCTGGAACAACAGGCGGCGACATTCGGCGTTTCCACACCGCCCCATATTCTGATGGAGATTGAAGACCTCAAGGGAAAAATCAGCGACATTGATGCCCCACCGACACCATCGGCATCGCCCGAAGCCGAACCGGCAGCGCCGTCCGTCACCAAAATTCTGTTCCTCGCCGCCGACCCCACCGACGCGGCACGCTTGCGGCTGGGGGAGGAAGTGCGTTCCATCCGGGAAAAATTGCAACTGGCAAAACTGCGGGAGCAATTCGATTTGCAGCAACGGATGTCGGTCAGACCCGCCGATGTCAGTCAGGCGTTGCTGGATGTGCAACCGAACATCGTTCACTTTTCTGGGCACGGGGAGGAAAACGGCGCACTCTGTTTTGAAAACCTGACCGGGCGCGTCCAACCCGTTGAACCGCGCGCACTCGCCGCACTTTTTGCGCAATTCGCCGACCAAGTGCAGTGCGTGCTGTTAAACGCCTGCTTTTCCAAAAAACAAGCCGCCGCCATCGCCAAACATATTGATTACGTGATTGGCATGAAACGCGCCATCGGCGACGGCGCGGCGATTGCTTTTTCGGTGGGGTTTTATCAGGCAATTGGCGCCGGGCGCGGCATCGAAGAGGCATTCAATCTCGGGTGCGTGCAAATCCGATTGCAGGGCATTGACGAGCACCTCACGCCGGTGCTGGTGCGGAAAAAGCAACCCTGACCCCGCAAAAATCGGTTGAATCGCGGCGCAATTTGTGATACAATCAAAGTATCATTCCCTAAAATTTCCATCTCTGCCCCATCGTGACAAACGCTCATATGATGAGCAGGTGACGTTATGTCGGCAATAAAAAATATCCGGCGACAATTGGATGTTTACCAAAAAACGTTGGAACAGTTGGAAGAACAGCGCGCCACACTGGGATTGTACGCCCCGCCGTACATTATTATGGGCATTGAAGACACCAAGGCGGCGATTGCCGAGCTGAAAGAAACGCTGGCGAATTTGGAGCGCAGCGGCGAACCGACCCTCACCCCGGCGACGAAAGCGGCAAGCAAACAACGCGCGCGCATTCAGTTGCAGGGGGATTTTTCGTCCGTCAGCGCCGACACCGCCAAAGCCGCCGTCAACGCCTTTGCGGCAATTATGGGCATTTCTCCCAACGATGTTGACCTGTTGGGCGTTTCGGCGGGCAGCATCATCCTCGACCTCGGCATTCCGGCGGCAGGTATGGCAACCCTGCGCATCCGCTTGCGGGCAAACAGCGCCCAACTGCGGCTGATGAACATCGAACGCGCCACGCTCATTCTGCCCGGCGGCGTAATCGAAGAATGGGTTTTTCTGGATGGAAAGTTCCAGCTCGCCAAGCCGCCCGCACCGCCCCCCCCCCCCCCCCCCGCGCCCCCTCCCCCTCTCAGAACGGTCTGGCCTTTCTCTTCGCCCCACCTGACGCTGCCGACGCATCGGCTAGTGTCAACGCTCTGGCTGCCCGGTCGCTTGTCCCTTGGAGCTGAGT
>CAZMXX010000466.1:0-3128 GCA_964570315.1 uncultured Anaerolineaceae bacterium
CGCCAACCCTCACCCCGACCCACGTACCGCGCACCGTCCGCGCCGATGACGCACCGGATTTCACAATTGCCACGCCGCATCTGTGGTTCACTCGCCCCTTCACAGATGAATTCGCCACGTGGGGCAGTTGGTGGTATCCCTACGGAACCAACAACAACGGCGAATATTTGTGGCATCGCGGCAACGACATTCAGAACCCGGAAGGCACGCCGATTGTGGCGGTCGGAGACGGGCTGGTTGTCTTCGCCGGGCAGGATGATACCCGCCCGCTCGGTCCCGAAACCGCCTTCTACGGGCAAGCCGTGGCTATCCAACACAACCGGAGCATCACCACCACCGCCGAGCCGGATACCCCGCTACCGGTGTTCACCCTGTACGGGCATGTGTCGAAAGTGCTGGTGCAAGAAGGGGATACCGTCACCGCCGGACAACCCATCGCGCTGGTGGGACAAGAGGGGGTGGCGCTGGGACCGCACTTGCATTTGGAAGTCCGCTTGGGCGAAAATACCTATCCCGCCACCCAAAACCCCGATTTGTGGGTGCGTCCCGACCCCGGTTATGGGATTATCGCCGGACGAGTGGTGGACGCCAACGGATTTTACGTGGCGCAGGAACCGGTATTGCTGTACCGCGCCAGCGCGCCCGATAAATTCTGGCGGCAGACGCGCACCTATCCCAACAACCGCTATACCCCCGACCCCGCGCTGGGCGAAACGTTCACCTTCGCCGATGTGAAGGCGGGGGAATATCTCATCAAAGCCAATTTCGATGGGCGGGTGTACAGTATCCCCGTCACGGTGCGGGACGGCGAAATCAGCTTCGTGCTGATTGAAGGTTCGCCCGCGCCCCAACCGACACCCACGCCGGAAGCGTCGGATGTTACCCCCACACCATCGCCGTAAATTTTCCAATGCCAGCGAGTACGCCAATGAAAAAACTGTTCCTCCCGATATTTCTTGCTTTCCTGCCGGTTTTGCTGGCGTTACCCGTGCTGGCGGCTGCCCCGCCGACCCCCGACACTCCTCATCCCGCCGAAACCGGACGCACCACGCCCGAACTCATCGAAGCGGCGTTCCGGCGCGGCGAAATTGACCGCATCACCGCCGACCTGCTGCTGGCAACCTCGCTCTTTGATGCCGCCAACCTCCCCGCCGAATTTCGCGGCAGCCGCCCCACCGATGGCACGCCGGTACTGCGGCAACTGCGCCACTATCGGGACATCCCCGCCATTCAAGCCACCACCGAAATCCAAAAAATCCAATCCCTGCTCGCCGCGACATGCAGTTCGTCCACCGCGAGCCTGCCCAATGTCATCTCTTCCACCCATTTTTACGCCGAATATGGCGCTATCGGCGGGGGATTGACCGTGAACGATTACCTTTCAAACTTGGAAACCACCTGGAACACTGAAGTGACCCAATTCGGCTGGGCAGCGCCGCCCGTGTACACCGCCAATCCCGCACCGGGGGGGAAATACCACGTCCGCATTGACCCCGACCTCTATTCCGGCTATTACGGCTATGTTGCTCCCTACGGCACATACGCAGGCGTCGTGGGCGACAACCCCGCCACCGCGTGGGATGACGGCGACGCCTACGCCAGTTGTATGGTCCTCAGCGCCGATTACAGCGTCTTCCCCGGCACGCCCACCGCTGCCATGCAGGCGACGCTGGCACACGAGTTCAACCACAGTATTCAATTCGGTTATGGCGCGCTCACCGGCGCCAACGACCCCGATTCGGTTTTTACAGAAGGGGGCGCCACATGGATGGAAGATGAGGTTTTCGACGGCTCAAACGACAATTACAACTATCTCTATCCGCAATTCAATATGTGTTTGGGGGAATATACCGCTTCCCCCTACCGCTATTGGGTCGTCTTCCGCGCAATGACCGAACCGTTTGGCACAGGGGCATCGGGCGGGGGCGAGCAGGTGATGCAGGATTTTTGGGAGCTGACCAGCCAAAACGCGGCGAGCAATCTTTCGGCGCTGAATGCCGCGCTGGGAAACAAAGGGACATCGCTGGCGGAGGCATACCACAATGCCGCCATCGCGCTGGCGTTCAATAAACCGTGCGGCGGCGGGTACAGTTCGCCGTATTGCTTGGAAGAGGGCGCGAATTATGTCGCCGCCAAAGGGACGCCCCCCGTGCAGGGGACAATTTCGGCGGTGGGAGGTGTTTTTTCGGGCAGTATCGCCAACAATTTCAGTATGAATTGGGTGCGCCTCCCCCTCACCGATACCGTGTATCAAGTTTCGCTCAAAAATAACGGCGGCGGACAACTCCGAGCCAGCGTCGCCTGCGATACCGGCGCGGGGCTGGACGTTTTCCCGATGGTGGGCGTCGCCAATGCGGGCGAAACCGTCTTTCTGTCCGGCTTCAAAAGCAACGCCTGCACCGATGCGGTGGCAATTGTCACCAACCAACAGCAGACCGCCGCCAACCCCTTCACCTGCACCGCCAGCGATTACACCCTCCGCGCGCGCGTGTTCATCACCCCCGCGCTGGCAACGCTACCCAATCAATCGCTATGGCAGAATACCACCCTCCCCCAAGCCATTGATTTGTGGGCGTATGCCGGAGATGACCTTGACACACCCGCCACTATGACTTACACTATCCACAATACACCAACCATCAGCGCCGGTGTTTCCATCACCGGCAACCGATACATCCGCATTGCGCCACTGAGCACGTGGTTCGGCGAAACATCCGTGCAGGTGCAGGTACAGGATTCGGATGGACTCACCGCCACCGATACCTTTTCCGTGACCGTCATCCGCATCTTCAACACATACATGCCGCTGGTCTTCAAAAACGCCGCCTCGCCGTAATTCACCCAAAAAGGGCTCATGCACGTTGCTGTATTCTGCATCGAATTTCTCGAATTTGCTCAAAAAATTCGGGCAATTTGATGCCTATCTTTGCTAACAGCGCAAATCCTAAAAAAAGAGTGCCGTATGCCCCGCAGAAGTTTTTTCATTTTATTCCTTTTAGGATTATCTTTTCTGCTTTTGGCGATTTCTCCCCCCCACATCACCCCGCCGACCACGGTCATCCGCCTGCAATATGCCACCTTCGACCCCCTGCGGGATGGCGTTCCCGCCGTGCCCGCCAACCTTTCCG
>CAZMXX010000467.1:0-3124 GCA_964570315.1 uncultured Anaerolineaceae bacterium
CGGACTTCATCCGGGATGTGGGTGGCGGCCTCGCCGATCAGCTCCAGATTGCGCAGCGTGGCATCATAGGTCAGCCCGCTGGCCACAAAACCGGCCTGGTCAAGCCCGTCGGTATAGGCAAGCACCTTCCCGGCGAAGTCGATCATGTCATCAAGGTAGAAGCGCCATTCACGCTGGCTGGCATCAGACATTGACCCGCTCCTGTTCGATGTAGGGGCGCAGCTCCGGCCGCAGGGCCTTTTCGGTGACCAGATCGACCGGACAGCCGAGCAGATCCTCCAGGTAGAACTGCACGCCGAAGTAGCGCTTGGAGGTGGCCGGGCCGTCGAAGGCCACCAGCACATCGACATCGCTGCCGCTGGTCGCCGTATCGCGGGCGGTGGAGCCGAACAGGGCCAGCCGGGTTACGCCAAAACGGGCCTGCAGCTCTGGCTTGCTGCAGCTCAGCAGTTCTAGGGCACGTTGTCTGTTCATCGCCCAGCCTCCAAACAACTGAATTCAATTACTTGGCTTTTGCGCGCCCGAAACCGCTGGGCGCACGAGGGCCGTCCAAAGCTACTCAACGATATGACATCTGCTATGCGGTGTGCAATTCAAAATTGGTGGGACTCCGACAGATCTGAAACCGCTCCGGTATGTAAGGGCCATAGGAGCCACTACGACAATACGAAAAAATTCAGCCACCGCCCGGCACTTTCTTCGTCTCTCCGGTAAGTAAGGGCACAACCCAAAAACGAGGAGCGACCGACCATGGACATCAACGACCTGTTTGATGGAATCATGAAGAGTATCAACCAGTTTGCCGACGAGATCGCCGAGCAGCGGTTGCAGGAAAAAATGCAGGAGTCCGGACGAGGTCCGGAGAATGGGGGTAAGACCTGGAGGCCATGGATGGCCGAAGGGGACAGCCGCGAGGCTGGTCCGTCAGGACGCGAAGCCGGGACGGCAAAGCGCAATGCGGAGAATTTTCAGCCAAAAGAGAAGCGGGGTATGACGAACTTCCCAAAAAGGGAGTGGTCAGGCCGGCAGTTCCAACACCATAAAAACGGCGTAAGTCACTGATAATGCGCAGAAAAAGAAAACCCGTCCAGCAACCGGACGCGGTTGGTGGACGGGTTTGTCTTTTGTAAATGGTGGAGGCGGCGGGAAATACTCGGCACATCCCTGTGCCTCGCCCTTCGGGCCGCCGCTACGCGGCGTTCGGCAGCGCTCCCGGCGCTGCACGTCGAACCCGAATCTTTTTTAATAAAAACAGTTAGTTATAAGTCTGTGCTGGCTGGATGTTGACCATAATAAAACGCTAATATTCTCATGTCTCTCCAGAAATGCCTCCATGACATCCCTATTGCGCTGGATAAAATTTAACCAGTTGCAAGTGGTCATGGGTAAGAGGCGCTCCATTCTGCGGGCTGTATAACCGCCTCTCAGTCAACCCCAATTATATGCAAAAAAGTTGCTTTATTGTTTGTTTTTGCGTATAAGTGGGGTATGGGTTTACTTGACCGGTATCTCGATGAACTGCTTTCCCGCGGTCGGGCTTGCTTCTCTCGGGAAGAGGCGATGGAAGCACTTGGCCTGAGTTCATCTGCCTTCACCGCCGCAGCCCGACGATTGGCCGGGAAGCATCGGCTGGCCTCCCCCCGTCGCGGTTTCTACCTGATCCTGCGGCCGGAGGACAGGGTGGCCGGGGCGCCGGATCCGGTTCGCTGGATCGACCCCTTGATGAAATACCTCGGCCTCGATTATCGAATCTCCTTGTTGCGGGCGGCCGCTTTCCATGGCGCCTCGCACCAGGCGGCCATGGTCTTTCAGGTGATCGTGCCAAGGCAACTGCGGGAATTCGAGATCGGCCGCCACCGGCTCCAGTTTGTTTACCAGGCCCCGGCAGCCTTCGCCGAAACCAACGTGCCCGATTGGCTTTCGCAAATAAAGAGCGAGGCGGGTTTTGCCAAGGTGGCCGGTGTGGAGCTGACCCTGCTCGATTGTGCCCGCTATTTCCACAAGGCCGCCGGCATCAATGGTGTGGCCCAGATCGCCCGGGACATCGGTGCCAAGGCCGATCCACGCAAACTGGCGAAAGCCGCCTTGGCCTACGAGAATTCCGCTGTGCGTCGGCTTGGGTATCTGCTGGAACACGCAGGTCACGCGCGCCAGGCCAAGGCCCTGGAGCCGTATGCCAGGAAGGCCAAATCCATGAAGCCCCTGGACCCTTCCGTAAAACCGCTGACTGATTCATTGGTTGAGCAGTATGAGAAAGATGCCAAGTGGATGCTCGTGATCAATGAACCCGTGGAGATCGACTTTTGATCCCGGCCTCATATATTCAAGAGTGGAGCACCAAGGCACCCTGGCCGGATTCGAGACAGGTCGAGCAAGACCTGATCATCGCCCGCGCATTGTGTGACCTGTTCAATTCGCCGGCATTGGCAGGCAAGATTGCCTTTCGTGGTGGTACGGCGATCAACAAGCTGCTTTTCCGGCAACCTCTGCGCTACTCGGAAGACATCGACCTGGTGCAAACGCAACCGGAGCCTATCGGCGCCACGATCGATGCCATTCGTGACGCACTTTCGTGGTTGGGCGAGTGCAATCGATCTCAAGCAGGGCACTCGATGCATCTGGTGTTCAAGTTCGCTCCTGAGGCCGCCCCGGAAACCACGCTCAAACTGAAGGTCGAAATAAATACCCGGGAGCACAAAAGCCTGTATGGCGTCAAACCGTATCCCTTCGAGATTGATAGCCGTTGGCGCCAGGCGAAAACTGAGATTCTATCCTTTGAGCCCGAGGAATTGTTCGGGACAAAGCTTCGGGCATTGTTGCAGCGGCGCAAGAGCCGGGATCTATTCGACTTGTATGAGGGGCTCAAGCAGCTCTCAATGGATCCTGACAAGCTCATTGCCTGCTTCGAGCATTATCTGGCGTTGGAGGGAAAGCCGATCTCTCGCGCCATTGCCGAGCAGCGGATGTTGGAGAAATTGCGCCGAAGCTTGACCGAAGATATTGCACCTCTGCTACCCGCGGGTATCCGATTCGATGATTACGCTGCTATGGATGCGTTCAATCATGTCTGGACAGTGCTGTCCCATAAACTTTCATGAGAACCGTAGGCTCGCTTGAAGTTGTG
>CAZMXX010000468.1:0-3122 GCA_964570315.1 uncultured Anaerolineaceae bacterium
GAACCCCTGACCTCCAGGTTATGAGCCTGGCGAGCTACCTCTGCTCCACCCCGCAGCAATGTAAATAAGGCTATACCCCCGATTCTGTCTTAACCGTCATCTATCTCGCCCTGTCGGACGGCGATTTGTGGCTTGCCGGGTGTTACCCGACCTCACCCGCATCGCTGCGATGAGACTGAACATCCAAATGGCAGCCCAGCCCACTCACCTTGCTCTCGGTTGCACGCTCGCCTAGCCGGGCACGTTACCGTACCCGCTGGTAGGCTCTTACCCTACCCTTTCACCCCTTACCGGAAACCCGGCGGGACTGCTCTCTGTTGCGGTTGTAGTCGCTACGCGCTGTTGCGGCAGCGCCCTCACTTACGGTTTCATGAGGCAACTGTGCCGAACGAATTCGGCTGAGAGTCGGGAAGTTCCTCTGCCGGATAAACCGACAGCGACGGTTCGCCTTATTTACGCTTGTTAAAAAAACAGGCGTCCTCGAGAGGACTCGAACCTCTAACCTCTTGGTCCGCAACCAAGTGCTCTATCCATTGAGCTACGAGGACACACCTTCAAAAACAGGCAGATTATAGCACTGTTGGGACGTTGTGTCAATTGAACTGCGCAAAATTACAGGATGCGGGTCTCGGTTAAATACGCCAAAACCTGTTCGACAGCCCAGTGCCATTCCTGCCATTGCGGTTCAAACATGCTTGATTCGATGAGTTCCACCACCGCATCCGAATTGATGCTCGAAGCGCCGGTGCCGTGTGTCGCGCTGGCTATCGCGCCGAGTGCGTTGCCCAAAACCCCCGACGCTTCCCAACTGAGTCCCACCATTCGCGCCAGCAGCACACCGGCATTAAAACTATCCCCTGCCCCGGTGGTGTCCTTCACCTGAATGTTGAACGCCGGCAGCGAAAAGGTGTTTTTCTCATACGAAATTAGGCAGCCCTTGCTCCCGCGCTTCACCGCAACCGCTTTGACTCCCGCATCAAACATCACTTTGAGCGCATCATCCAAATTCATCTGACCGCTCAACAGCATTAATTCCTGCTCATTCGGGAAAAATACATCTATTTTGGGCAACAACGATTTGATGCGTTTTCCATAACGCATGGCGGGTTCGGGGTTGGGGTCAAGGCTGATGCGGCAATGGTTCTGCCGCGCGAGTTCCAACGCCTGTACGGCGGCATCCTGCTGGGGTTGCGCCAACAGCGCGTACCCGGAAAAATGATACCAGCGGGCATTGGCAAAGTATGTTTCCCATTCCGGTTTCGGGGTGGTGAACACATTTGCGCCGCGAGAGGCGAACATGGTACGCTCGCCATCGGAATTCACCACAATGTAAATGAGCCCGGTGCTGACCACATGGTCAATCTGGATGAGGCTTTTATCCACCCCGATACTTTCGAGGTCTTGCATCACCTGAGTTGCCAGCACGTCCGCGCCGATGCGCCCCAGAATGCCCACATCACCGCCCATATTCGCCAAAGCCAACGAAGTTGTGACCACTGAACCGCCTGTGTGGAACTCTACCGATGTCGCGACTCCTTCGCCACCTCGGGTAGGGTACGCCGGAATTGCGGCGCTCACATCAATATTAATATCACCTAACAAAATGACATCGGGCATAAAACTCCTGTATTCATCCTATAATACAAAGTTGGATTATACGCCTAAACACACTAAAGGTCAATTGAAATAGGAAGCTTAACGATGAATTGACTGCCTTTCCCTTCGGCGCTTTTAACCGTGATTGTGCCGTTGTGCGATTCCACCAACCCCTTGACAATCGAAAGCCCGATGCCCAAACCGTCGAAACGGCGAGTGAGCGAGGGTTCAGCCTGATAGAAATCCTCAAA
Organism: uncultured Anaerolineaceae bacterium; assembly: GCA_964570315.1. Taxonomy (GTDB): domain Bacteria; phylum Chloroflexota; class Anaerolineae; order 4572-78; family 4572-78; genus JANTHQ01. Next base: position 1,848 of record CAZMXX010000468.1, read on the forward strand.
GATTTTTCCGATGCGGTCTTTTGGAATGCCGATGCCGGTATCTGCGATGCGAATGTAAATCCTTTGGGCTTTGCGCGCCAGTTCAATGAAGATGGCGCCGCCTTCCGGCGTGAATTTCACCGCATTGGAAATGAGATTCGCCACCACCAAATAGATTTTTTGGCGGTCGGCTTCAATATTCACCGGGTCATCGCCTTCGGAAAACCGGGTTTTCACCCGCAACGCTTTGGCGGCAAAGAGGGTATCGAATTCCGCCACCACATCCGATATCAGTTCGCGCATCGAAAAAATTTCCACATCGAGCGCGACATCTTGCGCCTTGATGTGTCCCAGATTAATCATATCATCAATCAGATTGCGCAATTTAAGCGCGGAAGAGAGTACCATTTCCAACTGCTCGCCGGCATGTCCGCTCACCTCATCCTGCAAAAACGAGACATACCCCAAAATCACCGCCAGCGGGGTGCGCAATTCATGCGACGCCAGATTCACGAAATCGGTTTTGAGCTGCTCCACCTCTTCCAGCTTTTTGTAAGCGCGCTGAATATCGCGCCACAGACGTGCATTTTCAATTGCCACTGCCACATGTGATGCCAGCGTGGTGGCAATTTGAATGTCATCCTGCGTGAAGCCGATTTCATCCCGTTTGTTGAGCAGTTCCAGCACGCCAATTACCTGACGTTTGATGATGAGCGGCACGCCCAAAATCGAACGGGTTTGAAAATCGCTCAATTCGTCAACCTGCTGATTCCAGCGCGGGTCATCCTGCACACTGCGGATGAGCATGGGGCGTCCTTTTTTGAAAACCCATCCGGCAATACTCCCCTCCAACGGCACGGGAATGCCGACCAGCTTTTCGGCAACGGTGGAGAGGGTCGCCGGAATGAATTTCAATTCGCCGGTGTCTTCATCATACAACAACAGCGAACAGGCTTCCGTGTTGGTCAACCCGGTTGCCACCTGCGTGATGCTCTTCAGCAGGGCGTCCAACTCCAGCGTGGAGTTAAGCGTTTGGCTCACCTTAGCAATACGCTCCAAATAGGCGACACGATATTCCAGATGTGCCACCTTTTCTTTGTATTGTTCGATGATACTCTCGTAATTGTTTTTGTCTGAGTTGTCCAGATATTTTAGCATCGCGTTTGCTGGCAGGTGGATGATGAGGGTTTAACTTCGCTCCACCATAAATTATACCATAGATGAGATGCATCGCATAACATCCCGGTAAAATGCGCGGTATACGCGATGAAAGGGCTATTTTCGTTTTTCCGGATA
>CAZMXX010000469.1:0-3117 GCA_964570315.1 uncultured Anaerolineaceae bacterium
CCAACACACTGATCCACTTATCAGAGTTCATCTTCCCTGTTTCAGCATCTGGTGGTTCAGCAAATACATCCAGCCAATTTTTTTCAGAGCATTTTTGCAAAAAGCCTCTGTGCTGAAATGACGTTTGGCGTCCCATCGTTTGAAAACTGCCCAACATAAGCAAGATAAGCCATGGTAATCGCTCATGTTTAGCATTTGGGTTAAACTCAGGATTTAATTTTGGGAATCCATCTAAATAGGTTTCTTCTTCATACTTCTTTATGTATTCTCCTCTGTGAACACCCCACCACCCATAGATTTCCATCAGTATTTCGTGGGCATTTTTGCGCGGAATTACCGGTTGAAATTGTATTTCTTCAATTAATAAATATTGTCGCAACAAATTTTGTTCTCTTTCTGAGAAAACGTGCCAAATTGGTAACCTATCAGCATTGGCTAACCAAGATTGTGTGAATCGTTTTTGAAAAAGTTGATCCGTCGTTAATGTTGTTCTAAGAAGATAAGCTTGCTCACCTTGAAGCAGATAATGTAATACAGCCTTGCGTTTTGAATCTTCTCTAGCTTCTAATGCCCACTCAACTAATTCCTCTTTAACCCTGGCTAACATTGAGCCTTGACACACTTTAAAAAACTGTTGCGCTTTAATATCATATTCTTTTGATAATATCCTGCGATCCGGTGCAAAGGAGGCTCGCCTTGCTTCATCTTCTCCAGCGTTTGTTGCCCAATCATCTAGTATAAGCAATTTCTTTGCTAAATAATATTTACCATCAAGTGCCTTAAATCTAGCTCGTTTTAGTGGGCCATGATCGCTCCGCAAGGCTTCAAAATCATCTAGCTTAGTCTGTTCCAACCTATGCATAAATTCTGGGGTGATTAAACTGCCCAAACGTGCAGATGTTGCGGCATCTAATCGATATTCTCTATCTGCTTGCAATAATTCCCAGTCAATAGCTCGAGATAATGTAAGGTCTTGAATTTTCAACTTTTTCGGATACAATTTTTCCAAAATGCGCTTGATATCTCCATTAACAATTTTGCCGGGAGAGATTTTCCCCCTGAATGATGGCCATGATGAAACCGTTTCAATGCCCGTTTCGAGTACCCCCCTGGTTGCGTATTCTATTTCTGCTGTGGATGTTAATGTTTTGTACTCGCCGGATAAGTGTGTGGGTAATGCCATGTGAGTGGTGATCAAATCACCATATCCACGGGTATTATTTTCATCCCCCCAAAATATATTTTGAAGCAACGACGCAAAAGAATATTGCTCGATCCCTGCCTCACTTCCCATCGTGTCTTGTTCGCGCTTCCCGCTAACACGTTTATGAAAGTTGTTACCCATTAATTCCCATAGGGATTCCCAAAAATCGTATTTCCTAGTATCTTTGGCCAAATTCAATTCAGTGCTAAATGAATCCCAATCCGTATTTGATTTAGAGAATATTCGGCAAAGTTCTTCTCCAAAATCATTGCCAATCTCCATCGACAAACGTAAATTGTGCTGCGATTCTCGCGCAAGTTGCGCCCGCCCTACATCCAAATGAAATTGTCCATTTAGTACAAAGCCAAAGTCCAACATCTCTTGAGTTGGTAATGTTACCCATAATGTTGGCACATCTTCCGGGAATTTTTTAAATCCTCTTGCCCCTAACAACATCAACAACGCACCGTTTTCTGTTTTGACCATCAAGGCAGTTTCCCCAACAGAATGAGCCTTCACCGGATGTAATTGCCCAATAGATGTATGTTCAGTTTCTGCTACAGGTTTTTCATTCCAACTAATTTCGATTGGGGTTGAGTTCTCAACATATAGCCGAAGATGGTGAATTCGATGTGAGAATGCCAATGTAAGATGTGCCAATCTTTCAAAATCAGCCATTACATCTTGCGCATCAACACTTTCTTTCAATGGAAGTTCAAATAACGTTCCCCGAAGACGTTTATCTGGGCTCTCGTGAAGTATTTTCTCCTCAAGTTTCGCAAAATCAGTTCCGGTTATTCGAAATGGGTAAATTCCACCAACAACTTCAAAACCAAGGCGTCCGCTGACAATTTTTGGCTGGTCACATATCAAAAATACACTTTTAAATCCTAGACCAAATTTTCCTGTAACTTCAGCAGTACTGCCCATTTTGTCCGAATAGGATAGTATCAGCATCTTTTCCAAATCGCGATCATAACCATATTTCGGATTACTTCCATCAAACTCACCCAAACGAAATTCATTAATCGGGCGCCCCCAATGCAAAAAAGACAGCTTTCCTTTTTCTCTGATTATTACACACATCGGTTCAGCCTGCGGTATAATGGCGTCAAGTTCAACAACTGCATCATCAGCGTTTTGAAATATTTCAAATGGAACAGATTGCACTTTATATTGATATTGAGCCATTTTTGAACAAATAGCATTCAATATTTGTTTTTGCGTTTCAACATCTGTTTCAATCAGTTCTTTCAACATCCGTTTTGCTGTTTTTTTGTCTTTTTCGATATCCCTTTTTTCTCTGGGTTCCCGCCCCATACTTGTCAATTGTTCACGTTGTACTTCCCTGCGACGAGCATCTTCCCAAAATTTCAAGGCTTCGGTAATATGTTCGCCTGTTTTAAGCCCCAGTTGTCTTAAATAGAAAAATGCCGATTCCAGCAGAAACAATTGGGATAACTGAATATCCAGCTGTTCACTTTGTTCCAGTTCTTCCCATACACGTTCCAAATTTGGTACTTGTTGCAAATAAATATCTTTTAAAAGCCACGATGTAGTGGACTTTAACAACATAGAAAGTTGTTCGGGTGAATGTTGTTCCGGATTAATTTCACGCAGACATATGTGGTTAATCTGGTAACCATTCTCAATAATTCGGGAAAACCTTTTATGTTCATCTCCGGCAATCAAATGGGAAATTTCAGATTCTTGTTGAATCATTGCATCAAATGGTTGCCCCAGTACCGAAATAACAGTTTGTTGTTTTGTTTCCGTGGCAATTGTTGCAACAATAAAACGCTGGTAACTAGTTGTTTCATGCACATTTTCACCCCCACCGCCAACAAGGTTGCTGCTTAGGGGTTCCCATTGGAACATATCTCTTACAAATTTAACATCTCGTTGTCCCAAAT
>CAZMXX010000470.1:0-3065 GCA_964570315.1 uncultured Anaerolineaceae bacterium
GTCGCGTTCCAGGCGAGAAACCAGGGCGAGGCCTCGGCCGCGGAGGAGAACCTGTCTCTTATTCCCATGCTGCCGGGCCTACGCACTGGGCGGGGGGGGGTTCGGTGGGGGCGGGGGTGCTGTTGCATTGTGCCGCCAGCAATCCCAACGCCAGCAAAGCTATCAGTAACCAGCTAAATCTCTTCATCATGCAATTCTCCTCAATAATTCAAAAATTGGTGGTTGATAAAATTTTGGTATGGGGTTTCACCTCCTGCACAGGATTAATTTTCACCGCGCTCAAACGGTTTGCTGAGCGCAGCCGGTTGTAATGAACGTTTGAAGGGGACTGCCAACACAATGATGGTCAGCAGATAGGGGAGCATCACCGCTACATCTGAGGGGATGTCCAGCCCCAACACTTGCACCCACAATTGCAGGGCGTTAATCAGACTGAATAAAAGCGCCCCGGCGAGTACCCCGAAGGGTGTCCAACTGCCGAAATAGACCAGCGCCACGGCAATGAAGCCCATCCCGTTGGTCATATTTTCCTGAAAAATATTGAGCAGGGCGATGGATAATGATGCCCCGGCGATGCCCGCCAGCATGCCGCCCAGCGTGACGGTGGCGTAACGCACTCGCGCCACGCTGATGCCGAGCGTGTCGGCGGCTTGGGGATTTTGCCCCACCGAGCGAATGTTCAGCCCCCAGGTGGTTTTGTTCAGCACCCACCATGCCACCGGCACAAGTGCAAATGCGGCGTACACCATCAAATTATGCCCGAAGAAAATCTGTCCCACGATTGGAATGTTACCGGCGCAGAAATCGGATTGAATGCCGATGCTGGACAGGCAGCCGTTCAATTCGGGGAAGCCGGAGACGCCTTCCACTGTGCCGAGCGTGGTTTTGAAAAGGAGGCTCGACGCGCCCAGCCCGAACATGAACAGCCCAATCCCGCTGATGCCTTGTTCGGCTTGCAGGGTGATGCTGACGAATGCCATGACCAGCCCCAGCGCGCCCCCCATCACTGCCGCCGCCAGCACGCCGAAAAACAAGTTTCCGGTTTGGAAAACAACGTAAAATCCGGCGTATGCGCCCATCAGAATGATGCCTTCCACGCCCAAGTTGAGCACGCCGGAACGCTGCCCGAAGGTTTCGCCAATGGCGGCGTAGAGGTATGGGGTTGCCAGCCGGATGCCGGAATGGATGATTCCCACCAGAATTGCGGTTAAGCTCAGGCCTTCATTCATGCGGACACCTCATTTTCGGAAGCGTTGGTGTTGGTTGAAACGCGACGATTGGCGCGGCGGCGCGACCAAATTTCGCTGCTGACGACGAACAGCACCACCAGCCCCAGCACCGCCGTCACCATCACCTGCGGAATTTGAACCGCCCGCTGCATTTTATCGCCACCTACCAGCAACCCGCCGAATAAAATGGAGGAGGGGATAACGCCCAGCGGATGAAGTTTACCGAACAGTGCCGCCACGATGCCCGAAAAGCCGTAACCGGCGGAGACCGCCAGCGGCTCGAACATGCGGTGGTGCAGCCCCAGAATTTCCACTGCGCCCGCCATCCCGGCGAATGCCCCGCTCAAGCCCATTGAAAGGACAACGTAGCGGTCAACATTAATACCGGCGTAACGTGATGCCGCCGGGTTGATGCCCACGGCTCGGATGCGGTAGCCGATAGTGGTGCGCCACAGGAAAATATACACCAGCACTGCCATCACAATGGCGATGAGCAATCCGATGTGCAGGCGGGTCGGTTCCACAAAAAGCCCGTATAACTGCGCCTGAAAGCCGGTCAGCCCCAAATCTTTCGCCCGCTCGGTGAAACCCAACGCCTTGGCGATGTCGGTGAAACGGGGCAAATCGAGGCTTCGGGGCAGCCGTGCCGATTGGGGAATATTCGTCCCGGCGGCGAGTTCGGCGGGGTCAATCATCGGTCCCCGCAGTAGATAGTATCCAATTTGGATGGCAATTTGGTTCATCATCACCGTGCTGAGAATTTCGTTCACGTTGAGTTTCGCTTTCAAATAACCGGGAATCGCACCCCAGAAGCCGCCCATCAGCGTGCCGCCCAGCAGGGCGATGATGATGGTTATCCAGCCCGGAAACCGCTCTCCGATGGTGAGCCCCAGCCAAGTGGTGAACAATGCGCCGACAATCAATTGTCCTTCCGCGCCAATATTGATGACCCCGCCTCGAAAGGCGATGGCAATCCCCAAGCCCACCAAAAGCAGCGGCGTGGCTTTCACCAGCGTATCTGCCAGACCGTTTTTGTTGGTGAAGGCTCCGGAAAACATGGCGGTATATGCTTCTATCGGATTTTTTTGCAACAGGGCAAGAATCAACGCTCCCACTAGCAATGCGCCGGCAACGGCAACCAGTGGGAGGAGTGCAGAAACGATTTTTCCTGATGCGAACGATGATATCAGGCGCTTTGGCATAAATGGGACTCCTGTGTGAAACAGAGATGATGCAGTAATCTCTCCAAATGCTATTGACTTGTCAGTTACGATGCAGAATTACCGACTAATATAATAAACGAATTAGACCCATCGGGCAAACAGCCACAATTCAACAAGCGGGCGAGAAAATTCTGCGGCAGGGACGCCGCTATTCCACCCGATTCCATTCCGGCAGGTGGCGCAACACCAATACCACCGCCACCGTGGCGAGCATCCAATCCAGTGCGGCGGGCAAATTCAAAAAAGCAATACTGATTGCCACTGCCAGCGGAATGGCGAGCGTCACCGAACGGGGCGAGTATTTTTTGTGGAAAATCAGCAGGAAAAATACCGCCCAAATCGGCACCACCAGGGCAATTGTCCATGGCGAAAGCACCAGCATCAGCCCGCCGGCGGTCGCCAGCCCCATACCACCGTGAAAACGGGTGTAGAGCGGAAAACAGTGCCCCACCACCGCCAGCGCGCCCGCAATCGGCAGCGACCACGGACTGCCGCCCATAATCCACGCCGCCGCCAGCCACGCCAGCAGCCCTTTCAGCGCGTCAACCACCACCACCATCGCCCCGACCCATGCCCCTGCCTGCCGCATGGTATTCGTGCCGCCGGTGTGTCC
>CAZMXX010000471.1:0-3048 GCA_964570315.1 uncultured Anaerolineaceae bacterium
GGGGGGTGGGTCCGTACACCTCAAATCCATCGGGGTGCGAGATGAGTTGTCCGCCCATTTTCCGCAATTCGTCCACCGTAGCTTTGATGCGGTCGGTCTCTTTGACGCGCAATTCCGCCGCGTCGCGGACAACCGTCCGCCCTTTTGCCTGCGTCGCCGCCACTGCCAGAATGGGAAATTCATCAATCATACGCACCACCAAATCGCCGCCGACTTCCGTCCCGTGCAGTGATTGCGTCGTCACTTCCAAATCGGCAACCGGCTCGCCGGTGGATTCCCGCATATTTTGCAGCGTGATGTTCGCCCCCATCGCCAGCAAAACGTCCAGCAATCCGGTGCGGGTGTCGTTGACATTCACATTGGTGAGACGCAAGTGGCTGTCGGGAACCAAAAGCCCCGCCACCAGCGGGAACGCGGCGGAAGAGAAATCGCCGGGGACGGTGAAATTGAAGGCGGGGAGCGGGTTTTTCGGCGGGGAAATGGTGATGTTCGTGCCATCCGTTTCCACCGTCACGCCGAGCGCGTTCAGGATGCGTTCGGTGTGGTCGCGGGCGGGTCCGGGCTGGCGGACGGTTGTCTGCCCCTCGGCGAAGAGTCCCGCCAGCAGAATGGCGCTTTTCACCTGCCCGCTGGGAATCGGCATGGCGTAATCAATGCCGTGCAGCGTTTTGCCGGTGATGCGCAGCGGCGGATAGCCGCCGTTGGTGTCAATTTCCGCGCCCATCTGCCGGAGCGGACGCGCCACCCGCGACATCGGACGGCGACGCAAGCCTTCGTGCCCATCCAGCACCGCGGAAAAGTTCTGCCCCGCCAAAACACCCGCCAGCAGACGCATGGTTGTGCCGGAGCCGTGGCAATTCAACGGCGCGGCGGGGGCGGACAATCCGGTCAAGCCCACACCATGCACCACCAAATCGGTGGCGGTCTCCGATTGAGCCGTGGCTTCGATGCGCACGCCCAATGCGCGCAACGCCTCAATGGTGGCGTTGCAATCGCCGGCGGGCAGCCAATCATTTAAATAAGATGTTCCCTCTGCCAGCGCCGCCAAAATTGCGGTGCGATGAGAGATGGATTTGTCGCCGGGAATGGTGATTGTTCCCCGTAAACCTGCGGAAGGGAAAATAGTCAGGGGCATTTTGAAACCTCACGTACAATGATGGTCTTGCTTTCGGGGTTATTTTTGGCAAACAAAAGCCACAACTTCTTTTTTAATATAAAAATACCCGGAAGTCCGGATAGCTTGAGTCACGCGGTCTTTGAATTGTTGCTCAATGGTTTTCAGACGGTCGGAAGAAGTGCGGGTGCGAGCGAGCGCATTGGTGGAAAGGACATACGCCCACAGCAAATCGGCGTCGGTCACGCGGAGGGAATCGTCGAAGGGGTGGCGGGTGACCCGTCTGAAGCGCACCCGGAACAGCGACGCCGCCGTGTCGGGGTCGAACACCGCCGCCGAATTCGTCGGCGTTTCGATGCCCAGCAATTCGCCCACCAGCCGCCACAATTCCCGCATGTGCCCCGTGCCGTTCAACGCGGCAACCAATTTCCCCTGCGGGCGGAGCACCCGCCAGAGTTCGGCGACCGCTTTGGCGGGGTCGGGCACGTGATAGAGCATGTGGTTGGCGAAAACGCGGTCGAAATAGTCAGTGGGGAGGGGGAGTGCCATCACATCGCCTTCGATGGCGCGCCACGATGACACACGAGGCGCCAGCACCTCCGCCGCCGTGGCGACCATCCCCCGCGACAGGTCAAGCAGGGTGACGTCCAATTGCGCGGGGTGTTCCGCTGAGAAATTTTCCTCCCAGAGCGTCCCGTTGCCGCAACCGACATCCAGCAGGCTGTGGTTCGCTTCCACCCGCCCCATTCCAAACACCCATACCATCCAATTTTGGGGATTGACGCTGAAACGCTGGTGGAGCAATTGTCGCGCAGCCAGATTTTCATCCGTGCGATACTGCGCGGTTTTCAAATAAATCGGGTCGTTCCAAAATTCGGGTTGGGGAGACATATTGCGCCCTCTCAACGGTTACATCAGACACTATAAACGAAGATGCCCGAGTTTTAAAATTTTGGGCATCCATTTTTGCATATTTATGTTGCGCCGGGCGGGTACAGTTCCGTGCGACGGGTCTGTGCCGCCAGCAACATCGCTCGCAAGCGGGCTTCATCCCTCGCGGTGAGCGCCTCGGCAAATGCCGCCAATTCCCCGCCGAAACGGTCGAGCATGGCGATGACCATATCGGCATTGGTCAGCAAAATATCGAGCATCATCGTCACATCGGATGCCGCCAGCCGGGAGGTATCTTTAAAGCCCGAAGCGGCAACCTGCCACACCATCGGGTCATCGTCCGCCACCTGCTGCACCGTGCGCACCAACCCCGCCGAAAGTAGATAGGGCAGATGGCTGATTGCCGCCACCAGCTTATCGTGTCGGGCGGGCGGCAGCGGGAGCGGATTCGCACCCACGGCACGCGCCAGCAGCGAAACGGTCTCCACGGCGTGCGCCGGGGTGCGCTCCAGCGGCGCGACCACCCATGTTGCGCCGTCGTACAGCGCGGGGTCGGCGGCGGCAAGCCCCGCCGTTTCTTTGCCGCACATCGGATGCGACCCCACCGGATGCACCGTTGCGGGCAGTTCGTCCAGCGCCGCCAAAATGCGGCGTTTGGTGCTCCCCACATCGGTGACGATGGCGCCCGCCTTCAAAAACGGGGCGAAGGTGCTCACCTGCGCTACCAGCACGCGCACCGGGGTGGAAAATATCACCACATCGGCGTCCGCCAGCGCGAGCGCGGGGTCGGTGGTTGCCATATCGACGGCGTGGCGGGCTTCGGCGGCGTCGGCGGCTTCCGGGCGGCGCACCAGCGCCACCACTCGGCGGCAGAGGGCGTCGCGTTTGAGGCGGAGCGCCAGCGAACCCCCCCTCAGCCCCAACCCAACGATGGTGATTTGCAGTGAGTTCAGTGCGGTAAAGCCAGTTTCATCCATAGTGCCAACGTTTATTGTGCCGTGTGGTTCACTGCGCTCGCCATCTGCGACAGGCGTTTTCTCCGC
>CAZMXX010000472.1:0-3047 GCA_964570315.1 uncultured Anaerolineaceae bacterium
TATTTTCGGGAGCGGAGCAGGCGCAAGCCGTTGAGCACCACCAGCAGGGTGCTGCCTTCATGCCCCACCACCCCGAGGGTCAACGGAATTAATCCGAGGACTGCGCCGGTAATCAGAACGGTGAGGACGACGCCGGAAAAGACCAGATTTTGCCGGATGATTTGGCGCGAGCGGCGGCTCAGTTCGATGGCGTAGGAGAGTTTTCCCAAATCGTCCGCCATCAGCACCACATCGGCGGTTTCCAGCGCGACATCCGTGCCGGCGGCGCCCATGGCAATCCCCACGGTTGCCGTGGCGAGCGCGGGCGCGTCGTTCACGCCGTCGCCGACCATTGCCACTTCGCCGTATTCCGCTTCCATGTCCTTCAAAATGCGCACTTTGTCCTGCGGCAGGAGTTCGGCGTAAAAGCCGTCCACGCCTGCTTCCGCGGCGATATTCGCGGCGGCGCGTTTGTTGTCGCCGGTGAGCATGATCACCTGCGCCACCCCGGCGGCTTTCAGGGCGGCAATGGCGGCGCGGGCGGCGGGGCGCACGCTGTCGGCAATGGCTATCAGCCCCACCAGCTTGGCATTTTTGCTCACCAGCACCACGGTTTTTCCCGCCTGCTCAAATTGAACGATGGTGTTTTGCAGGGCGAGCGCATCTCCATCAGTGTGGAAAAGCGCGGGTTTGCCCACGATGATTTCATCGCCGTTCACGAATGCCCGCGCGCCGCGCCCCATCATCGCCTGAAAATCGGACGCTTCCGGAATGGGGAGTTCCCGCTGCCGCGCGGCGCGGACGATGGCTTTTGCCAGATGGTGCTCGCTGCGCATTTCGGCGGCGGCGGCGATGGAGAGCAGCGCGTCGGCGGGTGTGCCGTTCAACGGCATGACATCGGTCACGCCGGGGTCGCCGCTGGTGAGCGTGCCGGTTTTGTCGAAGGCGACCACTTTCACCCGCCCGGCGTTTTCCAGATGTGCGCCCCCTTTGAACAGGATGCCGTTTCGGGCGGCGTTGGCAATCGCGCTCAACACCGATGCGGGCGTGGAAATGACCAATGCACAGGGCGATGCGACGACCAGCAGCACCATCCCCCGGTAAAATGCGGTGGAAAATTCCCAGCCCATGAAAAGATAGGGGATGAAGATGGTGGCAATTGTTCCCACAACCACGGCGACGGTGTACCGGCTGCCGAACCAGTCGATGGCGCGTTGGGTGGGGCTGCGCTGGCTTTGCGCCTCGGAGACGAGTTGCACGATTTTTGCCAGCGTGCTTTCTTCCGCCAAACGGGTGACGCGCACGTCCAGCGCTCCCTGCCCGTTGATGGTTCCCGCAAAAACGGGGTCGCCCGGTTGTTTGCCCACCGGGATGCTTTCGCCGGTGATGGGACTCTGGTCAATTTCCGAACGCCCATGCACGATTTCCCCGTCGGCGGCGATGCGCTCGCCCGGTTTGACCACAATGATGTCGCCGATGTGCAATTGTTCCACCGGAATCAGCATTTCCCCGCCGTCAATTTTCACCAGCGCCTCATCGGGGCTCAAATCCATCAGCCCTTTGATGGCGGCGTGCGTGCGGTCCATGGCGTAGCTTTCCAGCGTACTGCTGAGCGAAAAGAGGAACAACAGCGTTGCGCCCTCTTCCCACGCGCCGATGGTTGCCGCGCCGACGGCGGCGGCGAGCATCAGAAAATTCACGTCGAATTGCAACGCCTTCAGCGATTCGATGCCGTCTTTCAGCCCGCTGTATCCCCCCGCCGCGTATGACAGCACGAAAAACGCGACTGCCAGCGAGTGGTTTCCCGCCACCGTGCCGCTGATGACGCCTGCCAGCAGGGTGATGAGACTGATGGCGGTCAATATCGCCTCGTAATTGCGTTGCCACCACGGCACGGGTTTTTCCGCCGCCGGTTCAGTGATGTGCCGGGTGAATTTTCGCGCTTTTCGCAATGCCCCTTCGGTGAGGGTGGGGGTATCGTCCGGTGTTTTCGGCGCGGGAAATAGGTTATCGAAAATGCCCGTTTGCCGGAAGGGGGATGCGCCATCGTCCGTCAGCGCCACACAGTCAATGGTATGCACCAAATCGGTGTTGTATTGTGCCCGGTGGCAGCGGTTGATGGCGCGGCTGGTTTGCAGTGCCAGCCGGTCAACCTCCCGCGCCGAGAGCTTTTGCGGGTTGAAACTCATGGTCAGGGTGTGGGTGCAGCGGTCAATCACTGCCCCTTCGATGCCGGGGTTGTTTTCAACAATCTCGGCTAAGACATTGGAACACGTTTTTTGGGGGATAGGCAGGGTTATGGTTACCATTATTCCTCGCGTGTTGTTTTCATTTTCAAACAGTAATCATTTCAAATTAGGATGAAAAAATATACCATCTGCTCGGATGGCGTGTGTGGCACGTGAGCAGGTGGTATGAAATCAGTGTTTCAGGTTCGGTGTTTGTGTTTGGCAATCGGGGCAGACACCTTCAAAAATAACTTGGTGGCTGGTGACGACGAATCCGCGGGCGTCTTCTTTGGGCAGTGCCACGCCCCGGAATTGGCGGTGGATGTCTTCCAGCCGTCCGCATCGTTTGCACAGCAAATGGTGATGGATGTCGGTATTGGTGTCGAAGCGGGTCATCCCTTCGCCCAAATCTACCTGCCGCAACAGTTCCATTTCCACCAAATTATGCAGGGTATTGTAAACGGTGGTCAACGAAACATCGGGCAGGGTTTTGCGCACGATTCTTAAAATTTCCTCGGCGGTGGGGTGGCGATGACTCTCTTTTTCCAGCGCCTGAAAGATAAAGCGCCGTTGCGGGGTCACTTTTTTGCCCCGTGCTTTCAGCGCAGTTACCAATCGTTCTTCAAGTGACATATCTTCATCCTTGTGATGAATTTTAATTTGAAATGATTATAAATTAGAGGCGGGTTTTTGTCAAGGGGGATTTTGAGGCGGCTCGTGAGCCGCCTCAACGTTTCTTCCGCAAAACCGGTGGGGAATAACCTACCGCAGGGAAGTAAATATTTTGGTGGTGGTTCAAATTGACTGCCGGAAATCATTCGCCGGTAGGGACAGAGCATT
>CAZMXX010000473.1:0-3044 GCA_964570315.1 uncultured Anaerolineaceae bacterium
GCCCGGTGGCGCGGATCGAGATGGAAGTGAAGCTGAAGTCGGGTGAAATCAAACGTCAGCTCCGGCGTCTTGAAAAAGGTGACAACCTCTTCGATTTGTCTGACGGGTTGGATCAATACAAGAACGGCTTTGTTATTGCGGACATTGATGCACGAACCGACCACGTCGAATTCACCAATGGCGAAGTACTGGAGGCTGGTGAGGCAACTGGCGACGTCTCCGAACGCGACATCCGCCGCATCCAGATCCGCGAGACGATCAAGGCCCACCTGGACAAGGAAAAGCAGCTTTTCGCACAGGGCATCAAGGTGCTGTCGCTCTTCTTCATCGATGAGGTGGTGAAGTACCGTGACTACAACCAGGCAGACGAAAAAGGCGAGTATGCCCGGATCTTCGAGGAAGAGTACGAGCTGCTGAAAACCGAATATCTCTCGGAGCTTGCCATCGACAATGAGGCGTACCGGAAGTATCTCGCCGGTATCGACCCGGCAAAGACCCACAACGGCTATTTCTCAATCGACAAGAAGACGAACCGCCTCAAGGATCCGGCCGTCGGCGCCCGCTCCGTTGATTCCGACGACGTCGACGCCTACGACCTGATCCTGAAGGACAAGGAGCGCCTGCTGTCGTTTGTCGAACCTACCCGGTTCATCTTCTCCCACTCGGCACTTCGTGAGGGGTGGGACAACCCGAACGTCTTTGTCATGTGCATGCTGAAGCACAGCGACAACACGATTTCCCGGCGCCAGGAAGTGGGACGTGGTCTGCGGCTGAGCGTCGACCAGCACGGAGACCGGATGGATCATCCGGCGGTCGTACACGACATCAACGTGCTGACAGTGGTGGCGAGCGAAAGCTACAAGGACTTCGTGGCTGGGCTGCAACAGGAAATCGCCGAGACCCTCTCTTCGCGTCCGCGGCAGGCGACCGAGGCCTACTTCACGGGCAAGACACTCATGACCGAAGGTGGCCCGGTCGAGGTGACCGCTGCCATGGCCAAGCAGATCTACCGCTATCTGGTGAAAAACGACTACACCGACGATGCAGACCGGATCGCAGATGCCTACCATGAGGCAAAAGCAGAAGGGAAACTGGCCGACCTGCCAGAAGAGCTGAAGCCCCACGCGGAGCAGGTGTTCCAGCTTATCGACAGTGTCTTCAGCGATGCGCAGCTACCCCAGGTCGATGACGGCCGCAAACCCAAGACCAATCCGCTCAACGCGAATTTCGAGAAAAAGGAATTTCAGGAGCTTTGGGCGCGGATCAATCGCAAGGCGGTTTATCGGGTTGAATTCGATTCAACGGAGCTGATCCAAAAATGCATCAGCGCTCTGGACAGCCAGTTGCGTGTCACGCCGCTGCAATATACGGTCCAGGTCGGTGAGCAAAACGAAGGTTTGACAGACGACCAGCTTCGTGAAGAGGAAGGCTTCACGGTCACAAACACGACGACCGAACATGGGGACTCGATCCACTCCCTAGTGGAGTATGACCTCTTGGGTAAGGTGGCCGAGAACGCTCAACTGACACGAGAAACGGCGGCGAGCATCCTGAGCCGGATCGCCCCAGCGGTATTTGAGCAATTCAAGAAAAACCCCGAGCACTTCATATCAGAAGCATCGCGGATCATTGCCGAACAGAAGGCGGCCATGGTGATTGAGTGCCTCGCCTACGACGAAATCAACGAGCGATACGACGTCGACATTTTCACCGCGAACCAGACCGGTCAGGATTTTTCTAGGGCCACGGAAAAGCTCAAGAACCACGTCTACGACTACGCGATCACAGACTCCGACGTCGAAAGGGCGTTCGTGAAAGATCTGGATACAAGTAGCGAGGTAGTTGTCTACGCCAAGCTCCCACGCGGCTTCCTGATCCCAACCCCGGTCGGGGACTACAACCCTGATTGGGCGATATCTTTCAAGGCTGGCAGCGTCCGACACATTTACTTCGTCGCCGAGACCAAAGGCACGATGTCCACGATGAATTTGCGCGAGATTGAGAAGACGAAAATCGAATGCGCTCGGAAGTTCTTCGATAAGATCAGCAAGCAGGTCACTTCAAATCGTGTGAAATATGATGTTGTGACAGACTACGGCACGCTGATGGACCTGGTTGGGCGTGCAGCGTGATGAAACCCCGCTCGATCAACATATTCCTGCTGGACGGCGACCCGAGCGGTATCCGGGTGGCTCAGATTTCGATGTCCACGATCCAGGCGATCGCCTTTCGCCGCAACCAGCTAAAACGTGTGCGTGATACCTTCCCCGAGATCGAGCGCCCTGGGGTGTATATCCTGATCGGCGCTGATGAGAACGAACCCGACCGACTGCTCGCCTATATCGGTGAATCCGAAGGCGTCAGCGGACGGTTGGCCCATCACAACTCGAACGACAACGGGCGTGATTCCAAGACCTTCTGGACAGACACGGTCGTCCTGATCAGCAAGGACGAGAATCTGACCAAGAGCCACGCAAGATACGTGGAATCCTGCCTGATCAAGGCAGCCGGAGGCAATCCTCGGTGGTCGTTACCGAACACAAGGATGCCATCAGATGATGCGGGCCGTCTCCCATTGCCGGATCGGGCCGCGATGGCGGAATTCGTGGACCAGACAAAGACGCTCGTCGGGGCCCTGGGCTGGGATCTGTTCCGTGAAATGCGCAGCGCCCCGGCCGAGACGGATCAATCTTCCTCAGCGTCGATCAGGAATGACAGGGCCGAGAGCCCTGTTTTTTCGTTCAGGGGCGAGGGATTTTCCGCCGAAATGCAGATCGGCCATTCCGGCGACTTCGTCGTCAAGGCCGGGTCAAAAGCACGGGTTCGCACGACGCGAACGATCCCGCGTGGAACGGACCCAATGCGACAGACCCTGCGGGAAAAGCGCGTAGGGCGGGAGGGAGGGGCATTCCCGGGGTGCGAGGGCGCGCAGGGTGTGGGGTGGTGGGTCGGGCCGGTATTCGAAGGCGGGGGCCTGGGGCTGCGCCTGGCTGCGGTACAGCCCACGTTGGATGGGCTGGGGGCGTTGCACATGAATCGTGATC
>CAZMXX010000474.1:0-3042 GCA_964570315.1 uncultured Anaerolineaceae bacterium
AAGCCAAGGAGACACCTTGGCAATCGGTCGAGACAATGGAGGCGCCAAGGTCACTGAACGCATCATACACTCCATCCCGGGAAACAACCGGTGGATCTCCCGCTTGCCGATGCCAATGGTGTCGGGATTGCGTGGATGGCTGGTGCGAAAGTCATAGATCAAAATCGCGCCATCCTTGCGCAGCACCCGGCGCATTTCATTAGCCAATTCCATCCGGGAACCTGCATCCAGGATTGAGGAAAACACGGTGTTCGCACACACCAAGTCCATGCTGTCATCCGAATATGGCACTTCGCCATTCACCACCCGGAAATCCACATGTGGAGCCCGCCGCTTGGCAGCTTCGATACGATCTGGGAGCAAATCGATGCCGTGCAGATTCTCAGGCCTCGCGCCCCAGTCCAGCAAGCGGCATAGCCATGCCCCCCCCCCGCAACCAATATCAAGTATTTCTTGCGATCCCAGATTTGTTTTGCCTGCTTGTTGCAACAGGGGTGCCACTGCTAAATGCAGCGTGTATTGCGTCAGAAACATCTCCGGTCGATCCCAGCGATACAATTGCGGTTTACCGGACTCGTCCCGATGTTGATAAACGCTTCTAATCCGTTGAATTTCCTTCTCTTTCACAAAAGCGCACCTATGTCTTATTGAGCGGCGTATAAGCTGCCGGCACCCGCCCTACGAGCGCCTTCAGTACGCCAATCATGAATCCCGCATTCGCCAGGCAAAAACTGAACACCTGACCCGCCAACGGAACCGGAACCCTCATAAAGCCCAGTACGGCGAACAAATAGAACATCATCTGCAGAGCAAAAGTCACCTGATACACCAGACCGCCCTGAAGCAAAAAAAGATTGCTGATAAACACGGCAAGCATGGCAAACGGCGTCAACCAGCGCCCGATCTTGTGAAAGAAAATCACCAGACTGTATATGGGGTGTTGAACAAGCCCGCGTACTCCCCACCTTGTGATCGTCCCGTGAAAATTCTTGGCCGTCATGCGCACACGGGCGCGAAACTCACGTTTGGGGTTGTCCGGCATCTCGTCATAGGCAACCGCGTCATCGACATGAACGCATTTGTATCCTTGAAACACGACATCCAATGGGGTTGTAAAATCCACATCGCCAGTTGGTGGGACATCTCGAAAAAGCTCTCTACGCACGGCACAGCATGCTCCGCTGCCAAATACATATACTCCAACCAGCGTCTCCAGTCTCCGCAGCAAGTATTCGAAACGCCAATACAATCCTGCGGATTGGGTAATGCTTGTCTGATTCTTGTTTCGATATATCAGAACGCCAGATGCATAACCCACATCCCGATCCTTGAAGGGCAGGACAATCCTGGACAGGAACTTCCAGTCAAACTCCGTATCCGCATCGGTGAACACCACAATATCACCTGAGCAGCTCGAAACACCCGCATTATGCGCTTGCGCCCGCCCCTGTTGGGGTTTCAGATTGATGGCCTTGATGTTGCCATCATGCTTTTGTGCAAACTCGCGCACTAGTCTCACGGTGTTATCGTCCGACCCATCGGAAACCACCACAACTTCCAGTCGATCCTCAGGATAGTCGCACGCACAGATATTCCTGATACGTGCAACAATTCGTGCTTCCTCGTTATGTGCTGCAATAAGAACTGAGAAACTATAATCCACTTGATCCAGATCACGCGGCGCTACCCTATTCCAACCCCGAATAAAAACCGCTGCCACGCCTAGCAATGCGGGGTAGATCAGCCACACCGCTGCGAGAGAAGCAACACCTCCCCAAAATAACCATATATTCAAAAGAAACACTCCTGGATAAAATCTACGAGCCGTCTTGCCTGTAACTCACGGGTATGATCCCGGATATATTCATGAGCATTCTTAAGCTTAGTTCTCCGCAGATGTTCGTCATTTAAGCAGTCACGAATTCCCATGACCAAAGATTGCGGTACACCAGCTTTACACAACCATCCTCGATCTCCGCGCCCAAGAACGTCCCCAACGCCACCCACGTCTGTGGCAACAATTGGAATGCCCGCAGCCATGGCTTCGAACAGGACCTTGGGCACACCCTCTGAACGAGAAGGCAAAAGAAACAGGTCTGCCTTGCGGTATTCCTGCTTGAGTTCCCCATAAGGAACCTTGCCAAGCAAATGCACACGCTGCTCAAGTCCACATGTTTGTATTTTCTCCGTAAGTTCACTTCTGAAAGGACCATCACCGGCAATGGTATAGTGAACATCGAGCCCAATGTTTATAAGCAGTCCTACGGCCTCAACCGCTACATCCAACCCCTTCTCGGAACTTAATCTAGACACAGTCAATATTTTCAAGGGATTCGAACCAAGGTTATTCTTGGGAGAGCAAATATCATTCTCACTGACCAAAGATGTTGCACCCTTCATAATCCTCTTGGCACTAGAACGTATTTCCTGATAAATGTCCTCACCCAAGGCAACCGCAGCATGGGAGGAGGCGATGCGCTTCATCACAAACCATTCCCAAGCCGCCACCATTTTAGCTAATGCCCTTATAATCCATCGAGCATCTTTGTATGAAGCTTCAACAACTTTACGCGGATCACCAATAAAATAGGCGATAACAGGCTTATTCAGCTTCTTCGCGGCGAGATATGCTAAAATAGCAGAAGAACACGGACCACAAACAACAACAACATCCACATCAAGAAACTGATTTTTGAATACCTGGTATGCACGAAACCAGTACCATGGCCCTTTGAGATAAAAGTCAATAGTCCTGCCATAACCCGGCCGCAGCCATAAGGATACCCTGTCGACTTCTAATACTTCCCTATCAGAACCTGAATTAAGCCACTCAGTGGGAGCTGACAACAAAACACCACAAGAAAAACCTTGGAGAAACAAATGAAAAGTCGAGTTCTTAAATCTAAAATAACCATTCATGTCGCGAAGCATATGGTTATCATGTACAAAGCAAATCGTTGGCACCGCAGACCGATCGTTGTCAGCGTTTGTCAAGATTGCCAATAATGTTGTCGCATTCACGGATGCGGGTAACCTTTCGTG
>CAZMXX010000475.1:0-3038 GCA_964570315.1 uncultured Anaerolineaceae bacterium
AGCCATTGGTATACAGGGTGTCCCAGTGCGCCGTTAATTCGGGGACGTTGGCGGCGAGCCATTCGGCTTCCGGGAGAAGGTCATCCACCGATTGCGGCACGGTGCGCCACAGCACGGCCACCGTATTTCCGGCGCGGTCAAGCCCGGTGACGCACACCACGCGCCCCCAGTTATTTTGATATTCGCGCCGGGTTTGCACTTGCAAGCCGAGCAGGAAGTTGAACGTGGTAACCAAATCCACGGGGCGTTTTTCCGTTTCGCCGGGTGCATCCCCCGTTTTGAAGGTGAGGGCATAATCGAAGGGAGCGCTGAAACCACCGGTATCCACCAGGGTGGGGCTGTTATCGCGGCTTTCGTAAAAAAGCAGATGACGGCGGTCGTAACCGTCCATTGCGTCCAGCATTGCAATCATCGGCGCGTTCTTTTCGTCATCGCGGTCAATGAAGCGCACATTATTGAGTGCGTCTTCGTAACTTTCCAGCCGGATATAGTGGAACATTTGCGCTTGCCCTTCGCTGCCGGGGACGGGTTTACCGTTTTTCCAGTCGGCGGCATACGCCACTTTCATCAAACGGGGGCGCAGAACGGTATCGAAATGGTCGCCCATCTCTACCAGAATGTATTTGCGTTTGCCGCCGTCCTCCCGGTTGAGGTTCATCACGGCGTGTCCGGTTGTGCCGCTGCCGGCGAAGAAGTCGAGGGTCAAACCTGTTTTCTGTTCAAGCAAATTTGTCAGCAATGACACTGGCTTAGGAAATGAAATAAGTTGCTCACCAAAAATGTTTCTTAACTCTCGTGTGCCATGCAATGTAAAACCTACTTCAGATGATAAAATTGAAGAAAACCCTGTGTATCGATTCGCTAATTCCTTTAAAAACTTTTTCTCACGAGGACGACCTGATGGTTCTTTGGGAAAAACAATACGTTTATCTTCTATCTTCTGCTTCATAGTGTCTCTTGAATATCGCCAACCTGTATGAGGTGGGCATTTATACTTTATACCTGTTTCAGGGTCAATTATGTCATAATGAAGGTTAGGACGCTGTTCTTCGGTTGCCAAACCTAATATACTGTTACTCATCCAAGCACCTCTTGGGTCGCCATCGGGATTAGAGTATTTTTTCAGGTCAATTGTTTTTCCTCGCACCTTTGTTTGTTTAGATGCCCCATAGACGAGTACGTATTCATGGTCAATAGAAATTCCACTTTGAGGTCTACTATCTACAATTTGTCGGCTTTTCCAGATAAGTTGAGATAAAAATAACTCTGAAGAAAAAATATAATCAAGAATTTGGCGCAACCTGACGCCTTCATTGTCATTTATACTGACAAAAAGTATTCCATCTTCCGCCAACATATCCCGCGCCGGTTGCAGACGATTTTCCATCATAGACAGCCAACTGGAATGTTGCACATTGTCTCTGTAAATGAACCCATCGTTCCCTGTATTATACGGCGGGTCAATATAGCAGCATTTCACACCCCCTTCATAACGTGGCAGCAACAGGTTCAACGCTTGAAAATTCTCACTGTGAACCAGCAAGCCGTCGCATGCCCCTTCGATGTCCTCAAATGCCGCCAGTAGTTTTGCTTTGAAGGCATCGTCAAAATAGGCGGTATCAATCATCAAGTGCGGGTGCAGGTCGGTAAAGGCTTTGTCCATCACCAATGCGCCGTCCGGGTTAAATAGGTCGGGCGCGGTTTCCGTGTCGAAGGCGTACAGGTCGCGCCAGGTGGCAAGCTGTGCCTCATTCACCAAAATTTCGGGCAGCAATTCATCGTACACTACTTCGGGGATTTTATCGAGGGTGAGGCAGTAGTCGCTTTGGGTGACAAATTTGCGTTTTTCAAAGAGGTACTTTTGAAAATCCTCAATCTGCGCCAGAAAATCAATGATGTCGCGGGCAATGGCTTCCACGGTTTTAGCGCGTTTTAACGCAGCGCGGGCGAGGATGGGGCGGTCGGGATCTAGGTCTATCAGCGACAGGACTTCGTTTTTGATGTAGTAGTCCAGCTCCCGGCGCAGGAAGCCACGCAGATCGCGGTGGATGAAAAAGTCGCGGGTGTTGCGGGCGGTGAATCGTCTCAGGTGTTTGATGAGCGGGGGCGGTGAACCGTCATCGGGCGCATCCAGCAATTGTGCTTTTAAGGCGGTGTTGGGCAGGGCTTCGGCAAGGGTGGCAACGGCTTCTTCGTTGAGTTTGCGCTGCTGGTCGCGTGTGCCCACCCGTGCTTTTTCATCAGCGGTCAGGGCGCGGTACTCAAAATTCAGGGCAAGGGTGCGCTCGGTGTCATCCCACCGGAAGGGGTTTTCGGGGGAGAGGACGAAGAATCGTTTTTCGGCGCTTTTGGTGTTGTCGCGGTCAATCTCGGCGGCTGTCAGTTTGAACAATACCACTTTGGCGCGGTCTTCGCCCAGCACGGCGGGCAGGGTGAAACTGTAGCGGTTGAAATGTTCACCGCTTTTGATGTAGTATTGGTTGGCGTTCGCCCAGTGGAAATGGATTTCTTCGCCATTGTAGGGCACGGCGTATTTATCGCGCCCGAACCGGCGTTTGGTCACGAAGTCGCCGTCTTCGTAATAGCGGTCAAAGAAGGTGAGCAGGTCGGCGTAAACGTGGATTTTGGTATCTTCCTGCACGGCAAACTTATCTGAATTGGCTTTGGCGGCTTCGTAGGCTTCCACGGCTGATTTAATAGCGGGAACATCACCCAGCGGCGGTTTTTTGTAAGCGGGGGTGACGTTCCCTTCCCCATCCAGAGCGGTATTACCGGCGGCGGCAATGAGCGTCTGCTTTGCATCAGCCAATGTATCTTTCAGTTTAGCTTCACCATCGGTGAGCAGGGCTATCCCCTGTTTCACTGCCGTATCAAGTTGGCGGTTAATGAAGGTTTCAATCTGGGCGCGGCGCCGGTTGAGAACGGCGTAAATGCCAAAGTCAAGGTCGGCGCTGTCGAATTGGAAGAGTTCCGCCAGCAGGGCTTTGAATTTTTTCAGGTTTTCATCGCTGTTATCGGGTGTCATTGGGGTGTCCTTT
>CAZMXX010000476.1:0-3029 GCA_964570315.1 uncultured Anaerolineaceae bacterium
GGTTTTGTCCGCTCCATTATCTCACATCCTGCCTAAAAACTGAAACGCACCCGTGAGCAAAACAGGGTAGTCGTGTGTAACGGGCGAAATGAACTTTTACCGCCCGGATAGCTTTGACGGTTATCGGCGATGCTGGTAGAATCTCGCCGTTATGGGATGCGCATTGTCCCGCATCCGGGGGAGGTTGTATGTCTGACATGCTTTCACAAGAATCAATCCGCAAATTCAGCGACATGCGCACGCAAGCGTTCATGCGGTCAATGTTGCCCTTTTTGCGCCGCAAGCCGATAGAGTTGCTGCCTTTTGAGAAAGTCCGCTCGATGTTGGGGCTGACTCATGTCCGGAAACTGGGGGTGCAGGATGTGCCGCTCGATAAAATTGTGGGCAGTATCGGGCGCTATGATGATTTCACCCGCGAATTTCTGCCCCGCCGCGACGATCAGGAAAATCGGTGGCGGCAGGTGTACGATTTGAGCACCTCGATGACGGGGTTCCCGCCGGTGGAACTCTTCAAGGTTGGCGACGCCTATTTTGTGCGCGACGGCAATCATCGGGTTTCGGTGGCGCGGGCGAACGATGCCGAAAGCATTGAGGCATACGTGACCGAATACGTCACTCCGGTGGAAATTTCGCCGGACGACACGCTGGACGAAATTCTCATCAAAGCAGGGGCGGCGAATTTCGCCCAAGTGACCAATCTCGATAAACTTCGTCCCGGGCACAATATTTCGCTCACCAATCCGGGGCGATACAAATATCTGCTGCGTCACATCGCCGTACACAAATATTTCCGCGAAATCGAATGTCAGTGCGAGATTTCATGGGAAGAGGCGGTGGCGAGCTGGTACGACCATGTTTATCTGCCGCTGGTGGAGGAAATCCGCGAGCGCGATATTTTGGCGCATTTCCCCGGACGCACCGAAGCCGATTTGTACGCATGGTTGGTTTTTCACCGCGCCGCGCTGGAGAAACGTTACGGCATCGGGCAGGTGGATGATGAGGATGCGGTCGCCGCGCTGGAGGAAGAAGCCACCGCCTCGCCCCTCAAAAAGGTGGAACGCGCCATCAAACGGAAAATCGACCCCGACAGCCTGCCGCCGAAGGTGTAGATTGGGTTTCAAGTTTCAGGTTTCAAGTCCAAAGTCTCAAGTCCAAAGTTGCAAAGTTGCAAAGTTACAGAGTTGCAAAGTTGCAAAGTTACAGAGTTGCAAAATTGCAGAGTTGCAGCGTGTAATCACGCCTCACGTTTCACGCATCACGTAGCACGTTTTCACGCAACACGAAATATCAATGACCAATAACCAATCACCAAAATCCAATACCCGATCACTCATCGTGCTCGCCCTAACATTGGCGGCATTTATTTTGCGTGTGTACCGGCTCGATTTTCAAAGCCTTTGGATTGACGAAGGCTGGACGGTTTATTTCGCCCATTTGCCGCTGGGGGAACTGTGGCGCTGGCTGCAAACCGAGGAAATCCACCCGCCGTTTTACTTCCCCGCGATGCACGAATGGGTGCGGCTGGTGGGCGATTCGGATTTCGCACTGCGCTATTTTTCGGCGGTGTTCAGTACCCTCAGCATTCCGCTGATGTACCGGCTGGGGAAAACGCTGGGCGGCGCGCGCGTGGGATTGCTGTCCACGCTGTTGCTGGCGGTTGCGCCGTACCAAATTTGGCACGCGCAGGACGCTCGGAATTACGCCCTGCTCACTGCCACCGCGCTGATGAGTATGTGGGCGTTCTTTCGGCTGTTGACCGCGCCCGGCTGGCGTTGGTGGTGGTTCTATCTTCTCGGTGCGGGCTGGGCGATTTTGACCCATTATCACGGGTTGGTGCTCATTGGCGTGCAGGGACTTTTCCTATTAATATGGTGGAAAAAATATCCACGCGCGACGGTGCGCTGGGGGTTGGCGCAGGGGGTGATGTTGATTCCGTATGTGCCGTGGGTGCTCTTCAATCTGATGGGAAAACCGCACTGGCTGCCGCACGTCCCGCTCGCGGAATCGTATCTCCGCAGTGCGCTGGCGTACAGCGTCGGCGAACTGGTTCCCCGCCCGATGGCGCTGTGGCTCGCCGCCCCCTTCGTGCTGCTGTTTGGCTGGGGTGCAATTGCCACCCTTCGTCGCCGCCCGCGCGGGCGCGAGCTGACGTCCTTCCTGCTGATTTTCACCCTCGTGCCGAACATCGCGGCGTGGGTGTACGGCGAATTTTTCACTCCCGTTTACCTGCCGCGCTATCTCATTCCCGTGCAAATCGGGTTTTTGCTCGCCGTTGCCGTGGGGATTGACTCGCTGGCGGGGCGCGGCACAATCCGTTCCCCCCGGCGTTGGCTGGCAACCGTGGCGGGGGTATTGCTGATGGGCATTTCCGCGTGGGTGGTCATCCGCCATTATACCGACCCGCTGTACGCCAAGCCGGATTGGCGCGGTGTGGCGCAGACCATCGAGGCGTTTCAGTTGCCCGCTGACGGCATTTTGATGACCGGCTCCGGCGGCGAATTCCTGTTCGACCACTATTATCGCGGCGGGTTGACCGTGCGCCACGATTTCAACACGCCCGCGCCATCGCCGCCCGAAGCGGAGAAAATCATCGCCGAGATTGCCGCCGAAAATTCGCGGCTGTGGTTCACCCCCTATGGCGAACCGCTCGACCCGCTGTTGGAAGGTTGGCTGGCGGAGAACGCTTTTCCCGCGTGGCAAAAATGGGTGGGGCGCAAAAATTTATTGCTGTATCGAACCGGGAATCCCGCGCTGACGCGGCAGAAAACGGTGAACGCGACCTTCGGCGGGGCGGTGCTGGACACGATTTCTCTGCCCGATACGGCGGTTGCGGCGGGCGATTTGTTGCCGCTGGAATCGGTGTGGCACGCCAATGCGCCCATCCGCGCGGATGTGAAAATTTCTCTCCGCCTGATGAACGCCGCCGGCGATATTTTCGCCCAAAGCGATTTTCCGCCGTTTGCCGTGCCGCCATCGGCATGGGAAAAAGACGCCCCGCAGACCGACCGCCGCGCGCTATGGATCCCCGC
>CAZMXX010000477.1:0-3016 GCA_964570315.1 uncultured Anaerolineaceae bacterium
ACAATGTGGTGCACAAAAAAGCCTCTATGGGAGTGATGATCACCGCCAGCCACAACCCGCCGCGTTATAACGGCTTCAAGCTCAAAGCGCATTATGGCGGCGCAGTGACCAAAAACGTCACCCAAACGGTGGCGCAAATTCTGGCGGAGAATCAATCGGCGGGGAAAATCCCCGCGAAAATGCCCTATGAAGATGCGCTGGCGGAAAAGCTCATCCTCCGTTTTGACCCCGCGTGGTCGTATTATGAACATCTGACCAGCAATTTAATTGATTTGGACATCATTTCGGAAGGGGAATTGCGCGTGGTGGCGGACGGCATGTACGGTTCCGGACGCGGTGCATTCCGCGAAGTCCTCTCGCGCACGCGCACCCGCGTCACCAACATCCGCGCCGACATGAATCCCGGTTTCGGCGGCATCCACCCCGAACCGATTGCCCGCTATCTGGAGGAACTCACCGCCACCGTCAAAAACCGGCACGCCCACATCGGGCTGGCAACCGACGGCGACGCCGACCGCATCGGCGCGGTGGATGCCCTGGGCAACTTCATTGACCCGCATCACATCATGGCGCTCAGCCTGCGCTACCTGTATGAAAAACGGGGCTGGCGCGGCGCGGTGGTCAAAACCGTCAGCTCAACCTTAATGCTGAACCGGCTGGCGAAAAAATACAACCTCCCCCTGCATGAAACGCCCGTCGGTTTTGACGGCATCGCCGAATTGATGATGTCCGATGACGTGCTCATCGGCGGAGAAGAATCGGGGGGTATCAGCATCAAAGGGCACATCCCGGAAGGGGATGGGGTGCTGATGGGCTTGCTGCTGCTGGAACTGCTCGCCGACGCGGGCGTCCCCCTGCACGAACTGGTTGCCGACCTGCAAAAAACGGTCGGACCCACCTACTACCGCCGCACCGACATCAAACTATCCCGCCCCGTACCCAAGAAAGAAATGGTGGCACGGCTGGCAAATGACGCGCCCGCCACCATCAACAACGAGCGCATCGTGTCCGTTCAAACCGACGACGGCATCAAATTCATGCTGGCGGATGATAGCTGGCTGCTCATTCGTCCTTCGGGGACAGAGCCGGTACTGCGGGTGTATTCGGAAGGGGCGAACAAAGCCGCCGTGGAGAACATCCTGCAAGCCGGGCGGGCAATGGTGAACCTGTAACTCAACACGGAGGCAGTAATGAAACGTCCAACCATACCGAACCGCATCCCCCGTTCCACCGCCGTGGGCGAAAAAGCGTCGTTCACCCGCACCCTCACCGACGGCGATATCTCGCTGTTCATCGGCGCAACGTGGGACATGAACCCCCTGCACACCGATGACACCTATGCCGCCGGCACGCCCTTCAAAAAGCGCATCGCCCCCGGATTGCTGACCGCCAGCATGCTGACCCATCTGGGCGGGCTGTGGGCATTTCTGGCGAATGAAATGCACTTCTATTTCATCGCGCCGGTGTACGTGGGCGACACCATCACCGCCAGCGCAGAAGTGGCGGAATCAGACCCGGCGCGGGGATGGGTGAAATTGCGCTGCCAATGCGTCAATCAGCACGGCGACGTGGTTCTCAAAGCGGATGTAGTGGGCTACCCCGGAAAATTTGAAGAATAGCGGGTATTTTTCTATAATACCGTGTTGATTGTTTGCGTGCGGATATGGCACACAGAAAATTGAAATCATCATTTTGCAGAGGCAAATATGGAATATAAAGATTATTACAAAATATTGGGTGTCAGCAAAACCGCCACCACCGATGAAATCAAGAAGGCTTATCGGAAACTGGCGCGAAAATATCACCCGGACATGAACCCCGGCGATAAATCCGCCGAAGAGCGTTTTAAAGAAGTGAATGAAGCGCATGAAGTGCTGTCCGACCCGAAGAAACGGGCGAAATACGACCAAATCGGCAGCGCATACCAGCGCGCCGGCGGCGCACAAGGCTTCAACTGGAACGAATGGACACAGGTGGATTTGAACGACCTGTTCGGCGGCGGCGCAGGCGGACGACGTGGCGGCAGCGGCTTCTCGGACTTTTTTGAAGCGATTTTCGGCAGTATGGGCGGCATGGGCGGACAGGCGCAACAAGCCTATGCCCAAAAGGGGAAAGACTACACCCGCGACGTGGAAATTTCGCTGGAGGAAGCCTATCACGGCACAACCCGCATTTTGCGCACCGCCAACAACCGGCGGCTGGAAGTAAAAATCCCCGTGGGCGCGAAAAACGGTACAAAAGTGCGCATCAAAGGTGAGGGCGGACCCGGTATGGGCGGCGCAAACGGCGACCTGTACCTGCGAGTCAACATCGCCAAACATCCCTCGCTGGAAGTGGACGGGGAAGACCTGCGCACCACCGTCCCTGTGGATTTGTACACCGCCATTCTGGGCGGCACGGTGGAAGTGCCCACCCCCAAAGGGAAGCTCAAGCTGAAAATCCCCCCTGAAACCCAAAACGGCAAAACTTTCCGCTTGCGCAATCAGGGTATGCCGAAACTGAACAACCCCAAAACGCACGGAAACTTGTATGTCACCCTTTCGGTGCGGCTGCCGAAAAACCTTTCCGATGAGGAAGTGGCACTGTTTGAAGAACTCCGCGCGCTGCGGGGAGGTTAGCCATGCAAAAATTCTTCGTCATCTTCGGCGCAATTTTCGGATTTCTGGGCGTTGCCGCCGGCGCATTCGGCGCGCACGCCCTGCAAGCCCACTTCGCCCGGTATCCCGAACTGCGCGAAATTATGCGCACCGCCACGCAATATCAAATGTACCACGCGCTGGCGCTGGTCGGCACGGGCTGGCTGGCGGAAAAAGTGCCGGGCAAGCTCATCAACTTTGCGGGGTACGCCTTTTTCGCGGGCATCCTCGTCTTTTCCGGGAGTTTATATGTGCTGGTGCTGACCAATCGGCACATTTTGGGCGCGATAACCCCCATCGGGGGCGCGCTGTTTTTGGCAGGCTGGGCGAGTCTGTTCATCACCGCCCTGAAAATGGATTAATACCACAACACAACGAGG
>CAZMXX010000478.1:0-3014 GCA_964570315.1 uncultured Anaerolineaceae bacterium
GTGGAAAGCGGTATCGAAAACCGCCACCTGCACCGCGTCGGGAAAGACTTCTTCCGCCACGGTGATACCCTGCAAATTTGGCGGATTGTGGAGCGGCGCAAACGGGGCAAGCCGCTCAATGGCGGTTTTCACGTCGGGCGTGATGATGGTGGTCGCGCTGAACTGCTCGCCGCCGTGTACCACCCGATGCCCCACCGCGTCAATCTCGGCGGCATCGGCAATCACCCCGAATTCCGCGTCCATCAATAACTCCCCCACCTGTTGCAACCCGGCACGATGGTCTTTCAACGCACCGTCACGGGTCACCGTGCGGGCATCATCCCCTTTAAAAACCGTATGCACAATGCGACCGGATGCTTCACCGATGCGCTCAACCAATCCGGTGGTCAGCACCCGTTCTGCGGGCAACTCAAACAGTTTGTATTTTATGGATGAACTTCCGGCATTAATGACGAGCGTTTTCATGGGTTACTCCATTTGCGCCTGAATGGCGGTGATGACGACTGTATTCACGATGTCCTCGACGGTGCAGCCCCGGCTCAAATCGTTGACCGGCTTGTTCAGCCCCTGCAATACGGGACCGATGGCGATGGCGCCCGTTTCGCGCTGGACGGCTTTGTAGGTGTTGTTGCCGGTGTTCAAATCGGGGAAGATGAAGACCGTTGCCTGCCCGGCGACCTTCGAGTCGGGGAGTTTGGTGCGCGCCACAGAAAGGTCAACGGCGGCATCGTATTGGATGGGACCCTCCACCGGCAAATCGGGACGCCGCATTTTGACGATGCGAGTGGCTTCGCGCACTTTTTCCACTTCCGCCCCTTTGCCCGAATCGCCAGAAGAGTATGACAGCATCGCCACCTTCGGTTCGATGTCGAATGCTTTCGCCGTGTCCGCCGAAGCAATGGCGATTTCCGCCAATTCCTGCGCGTTGGGGTCGGGATTGACGGCGCAGTCGCCATACACCAGCACGCGGTCTTCCAGCGCCATAAAAAAGACCGAAGAGACCACCGAAAAACCGGGTTTGGTTTTGATGAATTGCAGCGCCGGGCGAATGGTGTGCAACGTGGTATGCACCGCCCCGGAGACCATCCCGTCCGCCACACCCTTGTAGACCATCATCGTGCCGAAATACGATACATCGCACATCAGGTCATTCACCAGCTCGCGGGTGATGCCCTTGTGTTTTCGCAATTCATACAGGGTGTCTGCATACTCCTGAAATTGCGGTGCAGTGGATGGTTGGATGATATTCACCTTCGACAGGTCTATGCGCAAACTTTCGTTCTGCACAATGTTGCGGATTTCGGTGGGGTTGCCCAAAAGGGTGATGTCCACCAGCTCCTGAAATTGCAGAATTTCCACGGCTTTCAGAATGCGGATTTCCGTCCCTTCCGGGAAAACGATGTGCTTTCGGTTGGCGCGCGCTTTCTGCTGCAAATTGTAGATGAACATTCGGGGGCTGATACCGGCGGGTTTGGTGGCGGTAATCAATTCGCCGAGGCGGTCGGTATCGACATATTTTTCAAACATCCGCAGACTTAATTCGATCTTCCCTTTGTTGTCCGGGGTGATGTATGCCCGTATCGGCTCAATCTCGGTGGCGATGGTGTATGTATCGCCGGGAGTGGAAAGGATGGGGGGCAAATTCGATAGCCCATCGAGCAGGTTTTGCAGCGGTTCAGCCGGTTGCAGACCGCCGGTGAGCAATATCCCCGCCACGGAGGGATAATTGAGGGACTGATTCGCTTGCAGCGCCGCCAAAATCACATCGCCCCGGTCGCCGGGGGTGATGAGCAGCGCATTTTTGGAAAAATACGGCAGATAGTGTTCCATATGCATCGCAATCACCCGATATTGGTACACTTTATTTCGCATCTGACTCCAACCGTACAGCACATTCGCGCCCAGCGCATCCTTGATTTCCTCCACAGTGGGGCTTCCGAGGGTGTTGTTGGTGGGGATGACCGCAATCAGATAATCGGGATTGTTGACGCTTTTTTTCACCGCTTCGGCAATTTCATCCAGTTTGGCTCTGTCGGCGCGGTTGACCACAACACCCAAAATGTGGCAATCCTTTTCACGGAAAGAATCCACCGCGATGAGCGCAGAACCGGCGATGGTATCCGGAGTGCGGTTCGCGCCGTTGGTCAGAATCAAAATCGGGATGCCCAGATTGTGGGCAATATCGGCGTTCAAGTCGAATTCAAAGGTGGCATCCACGCCCAAAAAATCGGACCCGATGCAGACCACAAAGTCGGTTTTGGCTTCCAGCGCTTTGTATTTCTCGATGATGGTGTCCATCACTTCATTGGCATTGCCGTGTGCCAGCATATCGTTCACTTCCCGCTTGGTGAAAGCGAACGTCTCTTCATACGGTACATTCAGGTGAAAATGCGACAGCAGCAAATTGATGTTTTTATCGCGTTTGTGTCCGTCGGGTTCATTGATGACCGGGCGGAAAACGCCGATTCTCCCACCGGGGATATTTCGCAAAAGCATGGCGGTAATCCCCAATGAAATCAACGACTTTCCAACGTATGGTTCGGTGGTGGTCAAATATATTGCGTTTGTCATAAAGTCCTCACTTCAATTTTCCAATACAACAAAAGGAAGCATCAAAATTCAGTGCTCCCCTCACAATTTAGTTTACTACCGTGTAGTATTTTTCACAAACCTTCAATGCTACTTATGAAGAGAACCGGTGATCCAAATTCATAAAAAACTCCGCGAGAAACCCGTCTCCTTTAGGGTTGGTAGGGGATAGCGGGTCGCCCCCGGTTTGGGCGATACACCCAGAACGTTTGTTTGCACAATACCCCCCGTTCGGGTATAATCACTCATATTATGAGACTTACAGCCAAAGTTAAACTTCAACCGACACTTCGGCAGCACGCCATCTTGCTTGAGACTCTGAAGACCGCCAATGCCGCGTGCAACTATATCAGCCAAACCGCTTGGGATAATCGAACATTCAAGCAGTTTGCCATTCACCGTTTGATTTACCGGACAGCGCGAGA
>CAZMXX010000479.1:0-2999 GCA_964570315.1 uncultured Anaerolineaceae bacterium
TGCCTGCCATCGGTGGCGTTGCGTGTGTGCGCGCCGCATGAATCCTTTTTTCGTTAGCGTGTTCAATCACATCCCAATCTTGCCCCAAACATTGAGGTAAAAATCTGAATTTGTTATTGTTGAAGCAAGCCCTTTCTTCATATATAATATCGTTACCTATACGTGGAAAGGATAATGAT
Organism: uncultured Anaerolineaceae bacterium; assembly: GCA_964570315.1. Taxonomy (GTDB): domain Bacteria; phylum Chloroflexota; class Anaerolineae; order 4572-78; family 4572-78; genus JANTHQ01. The sequence goes on from CAZMXX010000479.1 coordinate 180, forward strand.
GAGCGACATTACAGTAACCGTTCCTGATACCCAAGTGGCACAATTAAAAGAAAAAGCGGCTCGCTTGGGCATCACTTTGATAGATTTAGTTTTGTTAAGCATCGAGGATATATTATCCCGGCCAGATGAAGATTTTCGTAAAGCAGCGGACTATGTTTTACAGAAAAACAGTGAACTTTATCGCCGGTTGGCCTAATGCGCTATTTAACGTTAAATGAAGTGTTGGATTTGTACTATCGCATCGTGGAACAATCAGGCGGTTCAGCCGGGGTACGAGATTTTGGAGCGTTGGAGTCAGCTTTGGCTCAACCCAGGATGACATTTGAAGGGGAAGAATATACTTACCCTCAAAAACTAGACCACGGGTTAAGATGGCATTGAGGTATAATTATCATCACCCGTGGAGGAAAAACCGTGGCAAAAAAACGCAAACAATACAGCAACGATTTCAAATTCAAAGTAGCCCTCGAGGCTATCAAGGGAGTCAAAACCATCAGCCAGCTGGCCGGCGAATACAACCTGCACCCCACCCAAATCGGCAACTGGAAAAAGCAATTATTGCGAGAGGGCAACGCTGTGTTCACCCGCCCCAACAGTCAGGCAAAGCGCGAACAGGAAACCAAAGAGACAGAATTATACGAACAGATTGGCCGCTTGAAAATGGAACTCGAGTGGTTGAAAAAAAAATCTGCCAAATTCGATTGACCGAAAACGGTTACTGCTCGAAACCGGGACATCCCAAATTGAGTTTACGCCGGCAATGCGAATTATTGGGGCTCAATCGGTCAGGTATTTATTACCAACCGGTGCCGGAAAGCCTATTGAATCTCACTCTGATGCGCCTGATTGACGAACAATATCTGAAAACGCCGTTTTATGGCTACCCAAAAATGTTTGACCGCACTGGAGCGGGCGCTGGAACACGGCAAGCCGGAGATTTTCAATACGGACCAAGGCGCACAATTCACCGCCCACGCGTTCACCGAACGCTTGACCGAGGCGGGGAGCAAAATCAGTATGGACGGTCGTGGACGCTACGTGGATAACATTTTTGTGGAGCGATTATGGCGCACCATCAAGTACGAAAACATCTATTTGACCGACTACGATACCGGGTTGGACCTTGCAGCCGGGCTGGCGGATTACTTTGATTTCTACAACCACGAACGGTTTCACCAGAGCCTGAATTACCAAACACCGGCACAAGTTTACGGAAAAAGTAATGCAATACTTGTTGAATAACCCATCTTAAAATTACCAACTCGTGGTCTTGACAATGGGGGTAACCTTAGTCTTCATCTGCGGCCAATATAGTCATAATTACCTCAACATTACTCGAATTGAACAAAAACTTGGTTTTGATGTACAGCCTAACGGTTGGCTTCACCCGCGCCACGACTTACGCGCTTTACCCCTCAATACAAGATGCCGTAGGAAGCCAAATCGTGCCGTGACACAAGGCCGCGAAGCGTCGTCGGGTGCAAGCCGTGGTTAGGTGGCCATGTGCTAATATAGCGTTTTCAGAAGCTTGTCCGTGCTGTCGATTAATTCTTGAACTTCGTCTGAAGTTGGTTCACGGTCTTTGGCATGACTGCATAGGTTTCTCAAATCGCCAAGCCGTTGAATGAGTCGCCAATTCGGAATATCAACGACATTGTTGCTTTTCAACAACTGATTATAATCAGAGATTCCGGGAGCTTTCTTGCGAGTGGTTATGCTATGGTTCTCGCAGACGGTTTTCAGGTGCTTTTCCAAGACCACTCCTGCCAGAGCGCCCGCTGCTCGAAGGTGCCCATTCTTCCACAGCTCTTGCGCGCTTGCAAGTTCTGAGTCGAACAGGTCGGCCTGGAGCATTCCGCGTAAATTCCCTAGAATTGTATCCAGCTTGTCCTGAATGGAGATAACAATCATCAGTTGCTGCAGGAATTTTCTGCCCGCCGATTGTCGAGTGTCAAATGCTGGTCTGCCCGCATATTTGACTACTAACCCGATAAGATAATCACTCATCGTGTATGTGAGATAGTCAATTTCCTTGCGCCGTTTCGGGTCTTGATGCAACAACCTGAACTCTTCAAGCCGCTCCGGCAGAAATACCCGAACGACATTCAAAGCTTTTGTGTACCAGATTTGATAGCCTGGAATGAGGATGGCATCGTCGCAGTCTTCAGAAACCAGCAGTTTGTACAGCGAATCGCCCTCTTTGATGAGTTTGTTTAGCTCAGTCTTCACATCTTCGACAAAAGATGTCATAGTAAACTCCGTAGAACCCTCAACTGGCACTCTCAGGCCGCCTAACGGCCAGGGTTCAGGGGACGAGCACGCTTAATGTACTTCCAAAATACAAAGTAACCGGACGCGTGCTCGTTCCCTTGCAGCCCGTTGTTATACGCTCATTCTTAATAAACTTAACGGTGGTAGTATGTTTTAGTTGCCGATTTCGGAGCATTGCACTTTCAAGTTACGACGAACTTAATGCGAGCTACACCCCTTGAATTTACTTCCATCTCGGCAATTAAATATACCACGTGTTATACAATGTAATTTTTCGTCATAATATCAATTAAAGAAATTTATATGGATATTCTTTGTTGCGTTTTTGGAATGAAATAATTTTCTGATTTTGAATTATTCCACTATTTATTTCTATTGCTTTTGATATAGTTTTGTCGTTTTCCCATGCTTTTCGTCCCTTCATAACAATGGGAAGAAAAGGCAATAAGGCATCGGAAATATCCCATGAAGCAGAATTCCAATAATAACTTGGACGCTGGTGTACCATACGTTCTGTAAAATTGGCGGGGAAGTAAGCCATTGAGTATC
>CAZMXX010000480.1:0-2991 GCA_964570315.1 uncultured Anaerolineaceae bacterium
TAGATGTCCCCAGCTGTCGAGCAAGTCGCATTCGTCCAGTCGTTCGAGGGGCAGGCGTCGGCGGAGGTGATGGATCGCGGTCGTCTGCAGCGATGTATGGAACGCCACAACCTGCCCGATTTGGACGCGCTGATGGAGAAATCGACCACCGATATTGCCTGGTTTTGGGAAGCGGTGCTGGACGATTTGGGGATTGAATTTTACGAACCTTACACCCAAATTGTCGATTTGTCGGCGGGCGTGCCGTGGGCGCAATGGTGCGTCGGCGGGAAAATGAACATCGTCCACAACTGTCTGGACAAATGGATGGACACCCCCACCCAAAATCGGATTGCCATTCGCTGGGAAGGGGAAGAGGGCGCGGTGCGGATTTTGTCGTACCGCGATTTGTTCCGCGCGGTGAACAAAGTGGCGAACGCACTGCGCGCGGCGGGGTTCGGCAAAGGGGACGCCATCGGGCTGTATATGCCCATGACCCCCGAAATTGTGATTGCTCTGCTCGCCATCGCCAAAATCGGCGGGGTGATTCTGCCCCTCTTCTCCGGCTTCGGACCGAGCGCTATTGCCACTCGTCTGAATGATGCGGACGCAAAAGCGCTCTTCGTCGCCGATGGGGTGTACCGGCGCGGAAAGACCATCGAAATGAAACCCGTGGCGGATGAAGCGCTGGCGGATGTGCCGTCGGTGGAAAAAGTCATCGTCTTCCCCCGGCTGGGCATCGAAACACCGCTCACCCCGGGACGCGACGTGCTGTGGGATGATTTCATCGCCGGGCAACCCGCCAGCGCCCCCACCGAGCGCACCGCCGCCGAAGATTTGCTGATGATCATTTACACCAGCGGCACCACCGGTCGCCCGAAAGGGGCGGTGCACACCCACTGCGGATTCCCCATCAAAGGGGCGCAGGATATGGCGCACGGCTTCGATATTCAGGCGTTCGATACGATGTTCTGGATGAGCGATATGGGCTGGATGATGGGACCGTGGGAGGTCTTCGGGACGCTGATTTTGGGGGCGACGATGATGCTTTTCGATGGCGCGCCCAACTATCCCGATGTGGATCGGGTGTGGGATTTGGTGGAAAAACACGGCGTGACCTGCTTGGGGCTGGCGCCCACTTTCGCCCGCGCCATTATGCCCTACGGCGACGAACCAGTGAAAAAGCACGACCTCAGCTCGCTGCGGGCGTTCGGTTCCACCGGCGAAGCGTGGAATCCCGACCCGTGGCTGTGGCTGTTCAACACCGTCGGCGGCGGGAAAATTCCCATCATCAACTATTCCGGCGGCACGGAAATCAGCGGTGGCATTGTGCTGGGGAACATGCTCACCCCCGCCAAACCGTGCGCATTTTCGGGACCTCCGCCCGGTATGGCGGCGGATGTGGTGGACGAATTCGGCGAGCCGGTGCGCGGCGCAGTCGGCGAACTGGTGGTGAAACAACCGTGGATTGGGATGACGCGCGGCTTCTGGAAAGACCCCGACCGTTATCTGGAAAGTTACTGGAACAAACTGCCCAACATCTGGGTGCATGGCGATTTCGCCGCCATTGACGACGATGGGATGTGGTACATTTTGGGGCGCTCGGATGACACCATCAAAGTGGCGGGCAAACGGGTGGGTCCTGCCGAAGTGGAGTCCATTCTGGTGAGCCATCCCACCGTGGCGGAAGCCGCCGCCATCGGTGTGCCGGACGAGATGAAAGGGCAGGTGGTGGTCGCTTTTGCGGTGCTGCACGGCGACGTTGCGCCGTCGGAGGCGTTGCGCGCCGAGTTGAAAGCGCTCATCGCCAAAGAAATGGGCAAGCCCCTCGCGCCGAAAGCCATCCGTTTTGTGGACGCCATACCGCAGACGCGCAACGCCAAAGTGATGCGGCGGGTCATCAAAGCGGCGTATCTCGGCAAGCCCGCCGGCGACCTCAGCGCGCTGGTCAACCCCGAAGCGGTGGAGGGGATAAAGTCGGCGCGGTAGCACACAATTCCAGCATAGTAACGTCCGCCATAAAAATTTATGGCGGACGTTTACACATATAAAAAACTATGGTAGCATTTGATTAGATAAAGTTTTTATGGCAGGCGGCACTGGCATAAGTAGATTGATATGCCTTAAAGAAAATGGATCAATTCACAGAAATACTACAGATTGCAACACAAAGAGTTGGGGGAAAATATTTTCAACTGCCAATAGCTGGTAGCGAGAACCCTATATATAGAGAAAGGGTTTATTGCTATGAACTCTATCATCAGATGAGGATTTTGTGGCCTCAAAATAGCAATTATTCATTGTGCGGTGAAGTTGACAAAAATGGTCATCCATTAATATATGGAAACTTATTAGATATTGTTTAGTCTTATTTTTTAGTTCATATTCCAGGAGAAATGAATAATTATGCGGTCATCGAGGTGAAACCAATAAATGGAGCACGAGTGGGAATAAAAAAGGATCTGAGGACATTAACAGCTTTTTGTCTGCGGGCAAATTATCAAAGGGCGGTATACTTATTTTATGGCGATTGTAACGCAGATAATATTTTAAAAAATATAGAAAATATTGCTCAGGATGATGACAAGATAGACATGTCAAAAATTGAAGTGTGGCATCATAGAACGGCTGGCGATCATGCAACGCTTATAATGCAAGCAAATTAATGTTAGTTAATAGAAAAAAAATTAACCAATCGAGGTAAGGCATGAGAAAAGATAAAAGAATGTCACTTGAAGAACATCTTGAGAATGCAAACGATCTTGCTATCGCAACACATTATCTGTCTAAGGTGTTTTTTAGGTGTCAAGAGCATTATCCAAAATCAAGCAGGTTAATGAAATTGCTCTATAAAGTATTGCCAAATACACTCGATGGAGTATTCACTCAAATTAAGAGTGAATTGGATGAAGAATATCACAAAATAATAACAGAGAAAGAATTCGATCAGTATGGCCACATTTAAGTACCCGAGCAAAAGTTTTTCAGCAAACCGGTTAGCAAGTAAAATGG
>CAZMXX010000481.1:0-2990 GCA_964570315.1 uncultured Anaerolineaceae bacterium
GGGGTGTCTGTCGGCGCGGATGTTGCGGTGGCGGGGATGGGCGTGTCGGTGGGCGGAACGGCTGTCGCCGTCGCGGGGAGGTCGGTTGCCGTTGCCGCCACTTGTGCCGCCGGGGTGGCGGAACTGCCGCCACACCCGGCTAAAATCACGCTCAACCCAATCACCGTCACCGTGAGCCACAGTGCTGCCGTGCGTCGCCGGCGCGGGTGAGTGGGGTGTGCCATCGGATTATCCTTTCGACCCGAGGCGTTGCCGTACCAGCACGCTGCCGCCGATGAAGACCAGTCCGCCGATAATCAGCAGCAGGCTCCAATTGGTGGGTTGGGCATCGTTGCCGGTGACGGGCAACATTGCGGGGGCGTCGGTGGTGGCGCTGTCACTGCTCATTGCGGTGGTGCTGTCTCCGCTCATTGAGGCGGTTTTCGGTTTGACTTCCGGGAAGCCGTTCACTTCATCGTTGTGGAACCAGATGAATTCGTTGGAGGCGTGCATGGCGCCGGCGGCGTCGAAGCGGGTGTTGGTCACGCTCCAATTGCTGCCGTCAAAGGCAATTTCGGTGGCGAAGACCGGCGCGACACCGAAGTCTCCCCCTGCCATTGGCGGGGCGGGCATGCCGGGGTAGCTGTAGAAAATGGGCGGTTCATTCTGCTCAAATTTCCCTTTGGCAATGGGGATGGGCGGCGCTGCCATTTGCAGCCCGCTTTTGTTGACCGCACTTTCGTAAAAACCGGCGAAGATATTTTGCACGGTGGCTTGGTCAACACTGTTGCCCGCGTGGATTTTCAGAGTGTTCAGCGCGCCGAAGATGACGGCGATGTTGTCGATGGTGTAGTTGCTTTGGCTGGTGAAAACGCCGTTGGTGGCGTCGTAACTGCCGGACAGGGCGCTGAAATTGCTCGCCGCCGCGTCGAGATATTTGCTGTCGCCACTGACGCGATACGCTTCAATCAGCCCGCGAATGGCGGCGGCTTGGTCGGTGGCGGTGGTGTATGTGCCCCCGGCGAGCATATCGCCGAAGGTGGAAATTTTGGCGATGGCGGCGGCTTGGTTGTCGGCGTTGATGGCGTGTGCGGCGAACCATGTCAACCCTTGAATCGCCAGCGAGGTTTCATCCACATCGGCGGGCGTGCGGTCTGCCAGCGCGGTGAACAGCATATCCGCCGCGTTGAGGAACATCATCGAGGCGTTGTCGTCGCGGTAGCGGTTGGTGGCGCTGTTCGGCACGGCTTCCATCATCGCCAGCGAGCCGACGTTGCTGAAACCGGAGAGCAAAATCCAGTTGCCGCCGTAATCAACCGTGCCGTCACTGTTGGCATACAAGCCGCCATCGGTTTTGAGCATTTGCACGGCGTATTGCATTTGCATTTTCGATTCCGCGTTCAGCACCATGCCGCCGAAGCGTTGCTGTGCGCCAAAGTTGTCGTTGATGGTGCCGAAATGGTTATCTACATGGAACTGTTTCGCCCATTCCGATTCCTTCATAATCGTCCAGCCCAGCGCGCGGGTGGTGACGGTGGTATCGAAGCTGGCGGGATCCCAACGTTGTGTGCCGTAATCATCGGGGTTGAATTGGGTGATGAAATGCGGGTCGCCGCTGGCGTACACCGATTTCAGCAGGGCGGCATTGGTGGGAGGAACGGCGGTGTCGCCGTCGTCGGGGTTGGCGTCCACCATTTTGACCATTTGCATGATCATGTCCATTTCGGGCATGAACGTTTCGCCCAAGCCGGAGCGCATAACCAGACTGCCCAAGTTGTAGCGGGAATACCAGTAGCCTTCTTCCTCGGCGGCGGTGGCGTCGAAAGCGGGTCCCTGCGCCAATGCCAACGGCGTCACCAGTAGACTCAAAATGGCAATCAAACCGAACATATAACTGAATTTTTGTTTCATCTTTTTTCTCCTGTTCTTTGTTTTTTTGGATTAATAATTGGTGGGATTTGCAAAAAGAAACGATGTGATGCACCCCCTTCCCATATTTTGTGGTAAAATTGTGCTATCACCGTTTCCATTGACCAGCATATCACGGAAACCAATCGCTGAAAGTAAGCCCCCATACATTTGCCGAGGAATGATGACCGAACAACCGAAAGCACCCTTTCAACCGCGACCCTCCCAGCAGAAGATTTTGGAATATGTGGATACCGGCGGCTTTTTGGGCGTGTCTGCCGTGCCGGGGAGCGGCAAAACGCACATTTTGTCGTATCTCGCCTCCGAGCTGATTCCCCGCGTGGCGGACGACCAAGAGGTGCTGATTGTGACGCTGGTCAATGCGGCGGTGGACAATTTCCGGCGGCGAATTGACGGCTTTGTGCGCGACCGCGGCTTGCTGGCGGGTTTCGGGTATCGTGTCTCCACCCTCCATTCGCTGGCGTATGAGATTGTGCGCGAGCGTCCCTCGCTGGTGGGGCTGGATATTGACTTCGATATTGTGGATGAGCGTTCCGCCGATGCGATTCTTTCGGAAGTGGTGGAAGGCTGGCTGGCGCGCCACAGCACGCTGGTGGAAGATTATCTCGCCGCCCATTTAAATGAAGCGGCGGTGCATAAATTGCGGCGCGGGCAGTTGCCCCGTTTGACGAAAGATATTGCCGCTCGTTTCATCAAACGCGCCAAAGACCGGCAGCTCACCCCGGTGGCGCTGGCGGAGTTTTACCGGCAGTATGAAGGATACGTGCCGCTCGCGAAGCTGGGGGTGGACATTTACCGCGAATATCAGGCGCGATTGGCGCGCACCGGCGTGGATTTTGACGACCTCATCCGGCTGGCATCGCTGGCGATTGACCTCGACCCCGATTTTCTGCAACGGCTGCGACATCGCTGGCCCTACATTCTGGAGGATGAAGCGCAGGACAGTTCGCGGTTGCAGGAACGAATTTTGCGCGCGCTGGCGGGACCCGGCGGCAATTGGGTGCGCGTCGGCGACCCGAACCAAGCGATTTACGAAACATTCACCACCGCCCGACCGGAAAATTTACTCAACTTTCTGGCTG
>CAZMXX010000482.1:0-2984 GCA_964570315.1 uncultured Anaerolineaceae bacterium
GGGTGAGGGTGTCGGTGGGGGGCGCGTCCGTCGGCGGCACGGAAGTTTCGGTGGCGGTGGGGGTTTCGGTGCTGATGGCGGTTTCGGGGCGCGGGCTGATGACCAGCGTGCACGCCGAGCCTGCCACCAAAAGGAATATCATGCTGAGTGTGATGGGTATTCGTTTCATCATTGGCATTCATCCGTCAATGTGTCATTCAACGGCTTGTATTTCCACATACAGCGAGTAATTTTCCGACCCTCTGGCTTTGACGGCTTGCCCGCTCCCTCCCGCCACCGCGATGATGTACACGTTGGCAGGGGTGGTTATCGGCATTGAGGCGGAGTGGTTTCGACTGCCGCCCGGCATCAAAATGGTTGAACCGCCGCGCCATTGCACGCTGATTTGTCGGTTGTGCAGTAGTTTTCCGTTGGCGTCCCGCACGTCGATATACACGCGCGGGTAGGGGGTGGTCGCCGGTTTCCATGTCGCCGAGACGATTTTCCACGGTTCGCCCTTCCCCCGCGCGGCGATGATTTCGGTGCTGTTCGCTGTCATGCGCGGTGCGGGAACGCTCGCCGGGGCGGCGGGCGCGGCGGCGGGAACGTTGAGCCGCGCGCCGGCGGCTTCCAGCGCGGCAATCTGCGCTCGCCAATTGCGGGTTTGGGTGCGAGCGGGGTCGGTTTTCAGCGCATCCACCACGGGCAGCGTGCTGCCATCAATTTTGTACCATGCGGCGGCTTCCCAAGCCGGGTCCCAGTGCCCACCGGCGGCATTTGCCAGCAGCCAGGGGGTGAAGGCGAAGTAGTATGCCGGTACATTGTTTAGCATATCACGATACGCGGAAAGCGTCCAGCTTGTGACGTCGGCATCGGAGACGGGGGGATAGCGCGGGTCTTGGAAGTCGCCCGCGATGGCGCCCCCTTCGGTGCTGATGATGGGGATGTAAAATCCGAAGCGGTCGAAGAAGATTTTGCCGTATGCCTCGAATTTGCGGAAGCCGTTGGAATCTTCGTAAATGGTGGTTCCCACCCGGTAATTCTTTTTGATGCGTTCCTGCAGGCGGGCGGTGTTGATGGTGTTTACCAGCGCAGACGGCAACCCCCGCGCGCCGATTTCCGCTTCGGTGAGCGGAATACTGTTTTGATTGACGGCATCGTCGGGGTAGTTGAGCGGGTGGTTCAGAAAATAGTTGTGCAGGGGCAGCCACGCCCGGTCAAGTGTGTCGGTGCGCCCGCGCGCCTTCAGCCCGTCCAGAAATTCGCGCAGGAATTGCATGTCCTCAAAATTCCCCCCCGGCGCGAGCGTCGGCAGTCCGGGGTAGCCCCCCGCGCGGGCGACGGTTTCGGCGGCGGGAATCCACACGTCCAGCATACGGCTCACGCTGATGGGTTCGCCGTCGCGCCAGCCGCCCGGAAACCCGGCGATGTTCGGTTCGTTGTACAGCTCAAAATAGTGCACCCCCAGCGCCGATGCCGCCGGAACCAGCGCGCCCAAATTTTCATACGGGTCGTTGAAGGGTTTGTACACCCGCAAAATCGGTTCAATACCGTTGGCGACCAACTGCTGAATCAGGTAATCGTGTTCCACCTTCGCGGTGTCGCCCTGCATAATTTTCACCCATTTGATGTTCATACTTTTGATTTCAGCCACAAAGCGATCCACCTGATTGGTGGGCTGTCCCAAAATTGTGGGGACATAATGGATGCCGCGCCCGTTGTCGTTGGGGGGGCGCGGATAATTCAGCAGCGAATGGGTGCTATTCGCCGCGATGGGCGCAGATGTGTCCGCCCCGGACGCGCTGCTGCCATCTACGGCGGCGATTTGGGGTAGCGGGCGCGGCGCGGGGGTCGTCTGCCAACCGGCGGGCTTTTGGTCGTGTCGGGGTTCGCCATTGCGGGGATGGTTTTTCAACGCCTCCACAATAGGCAGATGGTCGCCCGTGCGGTTGTGATACCATGCGTTCCTTTCCCACACTGTCCCGCCAAAATAATCGAGCGCTTTTTGGGCGATGAGCCACGTGTTCATGGCAAAATAATAGTCCGGCGCGTCGTCGAGCATGTATTCAAAGGCTTCCAGCGTCCAGTCCATTTGGAGGCGTTCATCCACGCAGGGATAGCGCGGGTCTTCGCAACTGCCCACCGTCGCTCCCCCTTCCGTGCTGATGAGCGGAATTTCAAACCCGAACAATTCGGTGAACTGGTCGTGATAGGCGATGAATTGCCGGAAGCCGGTCACGTCGAGCGTCGGGTCATCGCCGACATAATAGCCGCCGGGGTCGCGCATAGTTGCCCGCGCGCGGTTGATGGCGGCGGCGTGCCCCGCGTCCAGCCCGTAACGGGCAATTTCCGCCTCGGTGAGGGGTTGTCCGGTCAGATTCACGGGGTCGCGCGGGTAATCGGGGGGGTGGTTGATGAAATAGTTGTGGACTGCGCCCCAACTTTTGTACAGCACCGGGGTGTTCCCCTGGGCTTTGATGGCGCGCAAAAATTGCCGGAAGAAACTATTTTCCCAGCCAGGGACGTTTTTCCCCATCGGGAAAATGGAGGGGAGCGACGGGTAGCCCCCGCGCGCCTGAATCTCGTGGGCGGCGGGCGCCCAAATGCTCGCCAGATAATCGGGGTTGGGGGTGGGGTCATCGCACCAGCCGCCATCGCGCCCGGGGATGTCCGGTTCATTGTAAAGCTCATAATAGACCAGCCCCATCGGCACGTAATGGTCAACCAGTTTCCCCAGCGAGGTCAGATTGAGCGGCGTGTTGCAGGGGACATATATCCGCATGATGGGCATAATGTCATTCGCCACCAATTGCTGCACCAGATAATCGTAATTGCGCCCGTCGGTCTGGTCGTTCAGGAATTTCACCCACTTGATGCCCATCGCCTTGATTTCCGCCACGAAAAAATCGGTGGTGGCGTCGTCCTGCGCGTAAACATTGGTGCTCCAGTGGATGCCCAGCCCGTTGTCGTTTTTGGGGCGAGGATACGCCGACAGAGGCATCGGC
>CAZMXX010000483.1:0-2952 GCA_964570315.1 uncultured Anaerolineaceae bacterium
TACCTGAAATCGCAGACTTCAACAAGTGGTTACGGCGCAAGAGCCCGCACACCACAACCCCCATCCACTACACCAACGATCTCAACCTCTTTTTCGCTTGGGTGGACAAACCACCCAACCACATCACAGTGCTGGATATTGACCGCTATATTGAGCACTGCCAAAATCGAGGTCACACCATTGCCACGGTCAACCGTCGACTGGCCGCTATCCGGAGTTTTTACAACTTTCTGGACTTGATGATTGAAAATATTCCCGCTAACCCGGTCATTCCCAAACGCCATTTCATCCGTCAGGGACGACGCCTGCCCCGGGATGTATCCGATACTGACCTACAACGTTTTTTTGCGGTGATACGCTCGGAACGAGACAGGGCAATCTTTCTGTTAATGTTGCGCTGCGGTTTGCGGATCGCAGAAGTACACAATCTTTCTTTGCCAGATGTGTATCTGCAACCCGGTGGGCAGAGTTTGCCCCGGCTGTGGCTACAGGGCAAGCATGGCTCGCAACGGGTAGTCTACCTATCTGACCAGGCGTTAACAGCCCTTGAAAATTGGCTTCGCGTGCGCCCGATGGTCACGTCTCAAGCGCTGTTTCTCAACCGCTTCGGCAGACGCCTCAGCATCAGTGGTATTCAGAAGCACCTGGCGCGTTATCGGCAACAAGCTGGCGTGCACATCACGTCACACCAATTTCGACACACGTTGGGCCGGCATCTGGTGGAAGCTCGGGTGCCGGTGACCACCATCCAGCGCCTGTTTGGGCACGTCCGCCTGCGCACCACGGAATTGTACCTGCACATCTCCGATGCTCAAGTGCAAGCCGATTATCACGCCGCGATGGCCGAACTGGCCCAACGGCTTGAACCGGCAGGAGGCGCATGATGCACGAGCGTATTCGATTGGCGAACTCACATTTTCGGCGCACCCGACCCGGCGATCCGGTGATTATTCCTTATGCCCGCTGGTTCAAACCCAACCGTGGCTTTTACAGTGCCTTTCGGCGTTGGTTGCGCGAAGGCGGTTATGGACCCTCAGCCTTAAATCTCTACAGCGTTTCAGCCCGCCTGGCTTTGGGGCTGCTGAATAAACCTTATTGGATGATTGACCATCAAACCGACCTGACACAAGTGTACGTTTACATTGACGAGCATTATTCCAGCGAGGGTACCCGTTCCTCTTACAAAAAAGGCTTGCGTAAACTGGCCGCGTACTTAGCCCTGCGCAATCGCCAACCGCTGCCACGCAATAAAATCAACTGGGATTACTACTGTGCCGGTTTTCCGGATTGGCTCATTAATATGGTCCGGCTTTATCTCATCCACTGCCGGCGAGCTTGGCCGGCGGAGAAACAATACGAACGGAGCCGAGATACCCTCAGCCACCTCACGCTCTCTTTGCGTTGGATCGTCCGGCATATCAACCTGACTACTCTGACTGATATTACCCCTCAAGTTTGGTTTGGTTTTGTCGACGTATGTCTGGCAAAAAAGGACAAGCCCCGGACAATTAATGATAAATTGCACCAATTGCAATCTTTTCTTCGTTTTCAGTCCGAACAAGAACATTCCATCTGTGAGCGTATGCTCAGACTTGCCTCCCTGAAAGAAACTAACCGTTTACCCCGCGATGTCCCGCTGCACCATCTGCGCCTGTTGTATGCTGAAATTGAACGTGAAATTATATCCCCTCACGCCGCAAATCGTAGAATGGGATGCTTGGACCGTGCCTGGTTCTTGTTGATGCTGCACAGCGGCCTCAGAACTCTCGAAGTCCGCACCCTCCGGCAGGCGGATATTGATTTAGAGGACGCACGACTGTTTTTGGAACAAGCCAAGGGGCTTAAAGACCGTCTAGTGCCGCTCAGCCAAGCCACGGTGAACGCCATTCGGGTCTATCAAGCTAACCGAGCCCCGGCTAAAAGTGACCACCTCTTTCTCTACCGCCACCAACCCCTGAGCCGTACCTACTGCGGGCAACGTTTGCGAACCTACAGCCGACGTTGTGGGCTCAAGGTTTCACCTCATCAACTGCGCCACTCGTGTGCCACTCTGCTGCTCAACGCTGGCGCACCGCTGTTGACGGTACAAACCATTCTGGGGCACAAGCATATTGATACCACCCTCGGTTATGCCCGCCTGTACGACGGCACTGTGGCCGCTGATTACTACCAGGCGATGACTCAAATTGAGCCTCAACTGAGCCTGACAGCGGAAACAACGCCTCGGCAGATCACCCCGGCCCATCTACTGGCAATGGTAGACAGCCTGCGGCAGGGAACGCTCAACGAGCGCCAGCGGGAAACGGTGCAAGCCTTACGCGCCGGCATCCTCTCTCTAACTGAACAGTGGGCGGAGAAACCTGCCAGCTTGCCGATAACGATTTCAGATCCTGTCGCCGGTAATAGCAAGGGCTCACTTGCTCTGGTGCCAGTTGAAAATCACCTCTGCGTTGGGTAAAGCCCCCTAGAAAAGGCAAGTCGGGCATTCAAAACTCGGCTTGCCTTTTCTAGGGGGGCTAATTATTCTTCAATATCTGAGCACAACAATCCAACCATTCTTTCCAGATAATATCATTTGACATATTAACTTTTGCTTTTTGTAATGAATTTAGTACAAACCTAACATCAATATTAAAGTTTCTTTGCTGGAATCTGATAAAATTAATCATATTATCAAAGCTTTGTGGTATTGATATATCAGTTTGTTTATCACCTACTAGATTAAACCAATTTTCTAACAAAGTTTGATCTGCGGGTACTCCATCTGCAAAAAGATAAGGATCCATACTACCAAGCAATCCACCTAAATCATCTAATTCATTAGGATATTCATCTCGATATTTGGAAAAAAACTTATCCAGAAAAAAAAACATACACTTGTAATTTTGCCAGTTATTCATATGGTGTACCTAACGGTCAATTCGGTCATTTATAGCTAAATCCCGTTTGTGG
>CAZMXX010000484.1:0-2934 GCA_964570315.1 uncultured Anaerolineaceae bacterium
AATCTTGACAGATTGGGCTTCAAGGTTCCCTCCTGTTCAAAGAAAACACAATAAGAAGTAATGGAGACTCTTGTTATTAAATTTTTTTTGAATAAAGGGGCAGGACGGACACCGTTCTGCAACGTCGAAGTATTCGGTCCCGGCTGGAAAAACCCGGCAATCTTTGGTATGGCATATGGAAGGTCCGGCGACTTGAGATCACAATTTGGTACCTTAAGTTTGGAGGTGCTTAATGAAGGCGCTAATTCCTGTTGAGACGATAGCGAAGAAGATTTTGCTGATTCGTGGAGAGAAGGTCATGCTCGATGCCGATCTCGCGAAACTATACTCTGTAGAGACACGCACCTTCATGCAGGCCGTTAAGCGCAATATCGACCGTTTTTCTGAAGACTTCATGTTTCAGCTTACGAAGGAGGAGCTCACCGACTTGGGATCACAAACTGTGACCTCAAGAGGCTGGGGCGGCCGCCGTTATACTCCATACGCCTTTACCGAGCAGGTCGTGGCCATGCTCTCAGGTGTACTCAAAAGAGCAAGAGGGCTGTTAAGGTCAATATAGAGATAATGCGGGGGTTTGTGAAACTCAGGCGCATGCTCGCTACGAATGCGGGGCTTGCGCGTGACCTTAGCGCAATTGAGAAGAAAAATGACGCGCAGTGCAAGGTGATCTTCGATGCCTTACGCGAACTTATGTGGCCGCTGAAGCTTAAGCACCGTAAGGTTGGTTTTAAGGTGGAGAAGGAAGGGACGTGAATTTGAAGAACTCGGAGGCGTATGGGAATGGCAAGTAATGTTGCTCCAGTAAGCACACCAGAAAGGCTTGTCTACTGGTATTTGAGGCTCAATGGTTTCATGTTACTTGAAAATTTTGTTATTCATCCAGATACTGGAGATCAGCAACGCACCGAGGCGGACCTTTTAGGAGTGCGCTTCAAGTATCGCCGCGAGTTGCTAATCGACCCAATGGAGGATGATCCAAGAGTCTCTGACTGCCCGACTTTTTGTCATGTTGTTATCGCCGAAGTGAAAAGCAGCCAATGTGCGCTTAACGGCCCCTGGACTTGTCCTGAAGGCCGGAACATGCACCGCATTCTTGGGGCAATTGGTTGTTTTGAGGAAGGTATCATTCCAGATGCTGCAGAGGCATTGTATAGCTATGGTCGGTATCAAGGCGATGATGTTACATGCCATCTCTTCGCGTTTGGAGATAGAGAAGGTGACATACCTATTCATGATGTGCCTCAGATACTGTTTGACGATATTATAAAGTTCATTCACACTCGATTCCGAAAGTATCAGGTGCAGAAGGCATCTGTTGGCAATTGGACTGAAGATGGACGGCAGATTAAGGAACTCGCTGATCGGTTAAGATCTTTTCAAGACTTCAAGCGAGAAGTACGAAGGGTGTTTGGTATTGATTAGGAGGCGCTGGGGTATGGGGGATGAGCAATATCCAAAAGAAGCCTTGGGTAAGGTAGCCACTCTTATAATGGGACAATCTCCACCTGGATCAACGTATAATGACATTGGCGAAGGTGTTCCTTTTTTTCAAGGTGTAAGGGATTTTGGGGATCGTCACCCTTCGCGTCGGGTATATTGTACCGCACCGACACGTTTTGCAGAACCAGAAGACATCCTCTTTAGCGTCCGAGCTCCTATAGGTGAAGTTAACCGCGCCATTGAGCATTGCTCAATAGGACGAGGGCTTGCTGTTATACGTGGTGAGAGAGTTCTTGATACTACCTTTCTCGAATATGTATTGCGGAATATCAAAAGGGAGTGGAATATTCTGGAAGGGCAAGGCGCGGTTTTTGGTAATGCCAAGAAGTCTGACCTTGAGAATCTCATGGTTCCTTGGCCTAGGGAGTGTGAACGTCATGCCATTGCCCATATCCTCGGGACACTGGATGACAAGATAGAGTTGAACAAGCGTATGAACGAGACGCTGGAGGCCATGGCAAGAGCCATATTTAAGTCATGGTTCATTGATTTTGACCCGGTGCGCGCTAAGGCCGAAGGCCGTGACCCCGGTCTTCCAAAAGAAATCACCGACCTCTTCCCCGACTCCTTCGAAGACTCGGAACTTGGCAAGATACCGAAGGGGTGGAGGGCGACGACACTGAAAAACGTTGTTTTAATTCATGACAGCAAGCGAATCCCCTTGAATAGTCGCCAGCGTGCGAAAAGGGTGGGTTCTTACCCATATTATGGAGCATCAGGGGTAATTGACTATGTTGATGACTATTTATTTGAGGGTATTTATGTGCTTGTTGGTGAGGATGGTTCGGTGATAGATGAGAAAAATCATCCAATCACACAGTATGTTTGGGGACGGTTTTGGGTCAATAACCATGCGCACGTCTTAACGGGTAAAAATGGAATAAGCAATGAGCATCTCTATTTGGCGCTAAGAAATACTAACATCAGAGCTTTTGTTACAGGTGCGGTTCAGCCGAAGTTGAACCAGAGAAACTTGATGGCGATCCCTTTTGTTTTACCACCGGAACAGATATCAAACTTGTTTACATTGCTTATCAGACCACTTTTTGGACGGTTACGAACAAACTCTGATGAATCTCGCACCCTCGCCGCCATTCGCGACACTCTTTTGCCCAAACTCATCTCGGGTGAAATAAGAGTCAACGATGCGGATAAGTTTGTGGAGAATACTATATGAGTTCCCTTAGTCCTATTGAAAAATGGCTACTCGAAAAGTTTTTCGGAATGTCTACTGGGTATGTTCTCGACTTCACAGATGCGACATTTGGTGATTTCTTTATGGATACAGTAAATGTAGACATTCATGGCGAAAAGTATCAGAAAAATGGAACATCAAAAGCCAAAAAACTGCGTGAATTTTGGAAGATTGAGCCTGATCATATAGTAGGACGGCTCATCCTTGCCATGGTCGAATATGCCGAAGCAGCGGTATTG
>CAZMXX010000485.1:0-2931 GCA_964570315.1 uncultured Anaerolineaceae bacterium
CAGACTTTTTGCACTAACCTAATAGAAACCCCATGATTTTGCGCAAAATTATGGTAAAGAGCTCGAACTTAACCCGGATTTTGACACAACTTAGTCAAGATACGAATTACTGCCCCACGAAAAAAGTGATTGACTGCAGCAGAACTTTGTGATATGATACTCGCAAACGTTTGCGCAAACGTTTGCGAGTAACTATTCCCAGATTTGTATAAGTGGAGGTGCATTATTGCAACGATGCGAGATGTAGCGGAAAGAGCCGGTGTATCAATCACGACGGTGTCGCATTTCATTAACCACACCCGCCCTATCAGTGATACCCTGAAAAAGCAAATTGAACTGGCTATGTCCGAGCTCAATTTTAAGCCCAATGCCTTGGCTCGTAGTTTACGCTTGAAACAGACACACAGTGTCGGCATCATCGTCCCCGATAGCGCCAATCCCTTCTTCGCCGGCGTTACCCGAAGCATTGAAAAAGCATTGTTTGCTCACCATTATAATGTAATTCTAGGAAATTCGGATGGTGAGTTGGATAAAGCTTTATTGTACCTCAATGTTATGACTGAGCGACAGGTGGATGGGCTGGTTTTCATTGATGTGGGTACCCCAAGCGACATTTTAAATAGCGCGCTACGCCATCTCGACATCCCCATTTTGTTGATAGACCGTATTGTGCCCGGGGTTAAGGTAGATTATGTCACCGTCACGAACATTCAGGGGGGATTCGACGCCACCCAATACCTGATTTCGTTGGGACACCGTCGAATTGCTTGTGTCGCAGGTCCAACGGGATTGACTGCCAGCCAAGACCGCGTGGCAGGCTACCGACGAGCATTAGCCGAAGCGAATATCGCTGAAGACGACAACCTTATCTGCAGCGGTGATTTCCAGTTCGACAGTGGTTACCGGTTCGCCCGAGAATTATTGAGTTCATCACCACGCCCCACGGCTATTTTTGCATGCAACGATCTGATGGCGGTTGGCGTAATCCGCGCAGCAACTGAACTGGGGATTACGGTTCCCACTGATTTGTCCGTAGTTGGGTTTGATGACATTCCCTTGGCAAAATTCAACTCTCCGTCGTTGACGACGATTAGTCAACCTACTGAAGAAATAGGAATTATGACTGCAAATCGGCTATTAATGCGCATGCAAAATCAAGATTTACCCCCGGAGCAACAGATATTGAAAACAAAACTGCTTGTTCGACAGACAACCGCTTTCGCACCAATAAGAGGATAGAGTCTATGGCAAAACCGATTATAACAGTGGTTGGCAGTTTGAATATGGACTTGGTGGCTCGCTCGCCACATATTCCCCGACCGGGTGAAACCATCATTGGGAGCGATTTACATATGCTACCCGGCGGTAAAGGTGCCAACCAAGCGGTGGCAACGGCAAAATTGGGAATCGCCACTGCAATAGTCGGCAAAGTGGGACGGGATGAGTTTGCCGCGCCCCTATTGGAAAATCTCGCCGCCGCCGAGGTTAACACCGATTTTGTGACGCAAGATGCCACCGTCACCACCGGAGTGGCGCTCATTGTGGTTGATGATGCCGGTGAAAATAGCATTGTGGTTGCGCCCGGAGCAAATCACCGGCTTTCGCCCGCCGATGTTATCGCGGCTGAACCAATAATTGCCGGTTCAAAAATACTGCTGTTGCAATTGGAAATACCGCTGGAAAGCGTACTCAAAGCGGCGGAACTGGCGAAAAAGCATGGGGTTAGGGTGATTCTAAACCCCGCTCCGGCACAAATGCTCCCCCCCCAACTGCTTCGCTTGGTTGATATTCTTATCCCCAACGAAACGGAAACGGAGATATTAACAGGTATGCCAGTCAACAATCAAGCGGGGGCAGAAACAGCGGCAGGAAAATTGCACGAACAAGGTGTTGGAACCGTTATCCTGACTTTGGGTTCGCGGGGAGCATTGTTATTTGATGGCAATCACCGTGTCCACGTCCCTTCCTTTCACATCAATCCGGTCGATACAACTGCCGCCGGAGATGCTTTCGTCGGCGGATTTGCCGTCGCGCTGGCAGAAGGGTTGCCACTGCCAGAGGCAATCCGCTGGGGCAATGCCGCCGGGGCTTTGGCTGCCACAAAACTGGGAGCACAGATTTCACTCCCGACGCAGAAAGCTGTATTGGCTAAATTAAACGAATAACGCCTGAACCGGAAAAAGAATTGAACAGCAAAGGAAATCTCAAATTGTGAAAAAAACAGCCCTCTTGAACCAGACAATTTCCACCGTCATCGCCGGAATGGGACACACCGATATGCTTGTTATCGCAGATGCCGGTTTGCCGATTCCGGTCGGCACAGAACGGATAGACTTAGCCCTGACCCACGGTATTCCTTCCTTCCTCGACACCTTGCGGGTGGTATTGCATGAACTGCAAATCGAAAAAATAATCATCGCCGAAGAAATGACCACAGCCAGCCCCAAATTATATCAAAACCTCCGGGAAATCATTGGCGATACTCCCATCGAACAGTGCACCCATACCGCCTTCAAAACAATGACCGGCGAAGCCAAAGCGGTAATTCGCACCGGAGAATTTACGCCTTACGCCAACATCATTTTAGTTTCCGGGGTGGTTTTTTGAGTGATCCGGCAGGATAACACACCGTTCATCGACATTCGAGGGGTGAGAGATGAAAATTGATTTCAAAACACTTTCACAAAAATACGGGTTGGTCATTGTTTTTTTGGTGCTTTGTCTCGGACTGGGTCTGCTCAGTGACCGATTTTTCACGATGGGCAACATCGTTAATATTTTGCGGCAGTCAACCATCAACAGCATTATCGCCATTGGAATGACCTACGTCATTTTAACGGCGGGAATTGATTTATCGGTCGGCTCAATTCTGGCTTTAACCGGCGTTGTGACCGCCAGTTTATTGCAGCGCGAAGGTATATCGGTACCGGT
>CAZMXX010000486.1:0-2923 GCA_964570315.1 uncultured Anaerolineaceae bacterium
AATATAGGTTTAGCAATCGGCGGGGCCAGCGCCGATTACGCTCAATCTCTATTCCATCCGTAACACCACGTTAATCCGGTTCAGTCCGGTGGCGACATTTCCGAAAGGGAACGGGACGCTGATACTGACCGGATTTTCGCTCAGTTGTGCCACGGTCGGCAGTCTGCCGTGGTGCGGATGTGCGGTGACCAGATTGAGCAGCGCCACCAGCAGCAGAATCCAAACCCAACCCAACGACTTCATAATGATGACCTCCGTAAGGTGTCTGTATATTGATTTGTTTGATTGACTGCCCCCAACAGACGCACGCCGATTGGGGGCTGATTCTCATTCATCAATATGTTTGCGCCGGTCGGCTTACCGGTTGGTAAACCGCTGTCGTTGGCGATTGCCGCCGGCGTGCAGACACCCACCGGAGGGAGGACGGGTTTGGATGGGAAATTAGCACCAATTACACGGTGAACCGCGCGAATTGGCGATTTTTATCAATTCAGGGCTTGACAAAGAACGGGTGTTCGTGGTATGCTTGTGGTAAGAAAAGGTGTTGATTTTTGCCCCTGTTGGGATGGCCGTCCCGGTGGGGGCGCTTTCTTTATGGGGGTACTTCCCCCGAATATTGCAAATAGCCATTTTCGTCACCTCCTAATTTCCGTGGCGGGGATGGCTCCCCTGATGATTGGCGCTCGGCACGGTTGCACGGGCGCTTTTGTTTTTCCGGCAGGACTGGATACAATTCCGGTTGCCGGAACGTGGGCAGGTGCGCATCCGGCCCGCTGCCTTCGACCCTTTTGGCAAAGCGGGCGGCGGGGTGCCGGTTGGGCATGCAACCGGCGACTGATACCCCGGCGCAGTTGCCGAGGAGCAAGCCCTTTAAACCCTGACGTTGGGTACCCCCGTCGGGGGTGGACACGGTGCGACCAGCAAGGTGTACCGCCGTCAGCACAAGGCTGCCGCGGAACACACCTGCCCACGTCCCGAATACGGAACGAAATAAAAAAGTCCGCAAGCGGTTAAATTCCACTCGCGGACTTTTGACTTTCCGTCATAAATTTTTGCTGTTACTCGATGACAAATGCCTCCGGATGTTGTTCGGCGATGCGCAATAACGCTTTTGCCGGACCGCTGGGGGTTCGTCTGCCTTGCTCCCAATCCTGAAGCGTTCGGACACTGACGCCCATCAAACCGGCAAATGCCGTTTGTGAGAGCCGCAATTTCTCCCGGATTTCCCGGGGTGGCGTCGGCTCTGTCAAAGTGTGTGTTCGCAACGTGGTCTTATGTACTTTGATTTCTTTTAATCCATCCAATATTTCCTGACCGATATTTCTGTCCATTTCTAATCTCCTCTGCGATTTGTCGCAAAATGTGAGCCGGTATCGTTTCTCGTTCACTTTTTGCACATCCTGTCAACATCTATATTTCACTATCCGCTTTTTTCCAGTCGTAAATTATTCTCACGCCGCCTCGCCTCCTTCAACGGAAACTTTCTAGCGCAACTTTCTTACGCCCCCGATTCCACTTTTCCGACATTCGGGTACGACAGTAGAAAATATTGCAAGTCGAGATATTCGTCATCTGACAAATATTTTCCAATAACTTTTGTGGATATCGAAGCTTCAATGAGTATCATTTCTCTCCTCTTTATTATACGGCAATGCCGTATAACTTGTCAAGTTGCTCCCAATCAAAATGCCCGATAGGTGCTATCGGGCATAGACAACCACAGCCGACGCTTTCGCCTCGGCTAAAAATTTCTATTGTCCCAACATCCGAAAAAATCGGCTGTCGGTTGACCGCCATCGGACACCCGGGAGCAAGCTCGACCGGACGGTGATACAAATACGGTCATGGCACTGTTTCGGTAATGGGAGTACACTCTACCTGTTTACCGCCGTCAGCACAAACGGTTTTGCCCTGAAGTTTCCGTTGGGGCTCAATGGTTCAACCGGACAACGGAATCTCCTCTGATTTTCCGCGGGAGCAGGGGCTCAACCGGCGAGCAATCAGGTGACGACTTTCGCCGTCAGGTCATCGGAGCGGATAACCAAAAAAGAGATTTGCATTTATTATAGCAAATTGCACACAAAATGACAAGGAGAATTTCCCCGGAATTAGGGCAATCGCGTACTAAATTTTCTCTGTTATTTTGTGCAGGCGATCCCGAAATCGCTCAAAGTGTCTGGTTTATGCCCTTCATCGAATTCACCGACCTGAGTTCCGGCACGCTTTATCCCGCCAAAGACTTCGATTTCTACATCCAAGATGTACAAGGCAGAACCTTTGACGCAAATCACATATCTGGGTCATCTGGTGCAGAATGGTAATTCCAAGCAGGCGATATATTTGACGACATCCAACTCGGTTTACCCCTTGGCATCATCTTCGTTGTTGATACCCCGGAAGCTCTCGGCGATGTCTGGCTTCGCATCGAACAAGACCCAAACTTTGCTACCTACCTCGGCAACGCCAGCGCCATTCCACCGGAATAACACAAAATGCCGCTCCGAAAGCTCGGAGCGGCATTTTTTCTCATTCCTCCACGATATAGGTCGTATAATTCATCTTATCGCAACCAAAAATTGGCAAAATCTCACAAACCACACTATCATATTATTGTAACCTGTATCCACCAAACAGGAGAACCACCGCCAATGTCGACCCTCACCCCCCAGCAATTCGTCAACAAATGGCGCAACATCGAACTCAAAGAATCCGCCGCTGCCCAGCAGCACTTCATCGACCTCTGCCGTCTCATCAACCACCCCACCCCCGCCGAAGCCGACCCCACCGGCACATCCTTCACCTTTGAAGCCGGTGTCGCCAAATCCGGTGGCGGCGCCGGTTTCGCCGACGTTTGGAAAAAGGGACACTTTGCTTGGGAATACAAGGGCAAACACGCCAATCTTGATAGAGCCTACAACCAGCT
>CAZMXX010000487.1:0-2923 GCA_964570315.1 uncultured Anaerolineaceae bacterium
GCTGGTGGCGCACCACACGCAAACGGGGAATCTTTCGGCGGCAATTGAAGCGGTGATGACCCTGCTGGCAATTGACCCCCTGCAAGAGGAAACGCACCGCACGGCAATGCGCCTGCTGGCGTTGAACGGGCAACGCGCGGCGGCAATCAAACAATATCACGCCTGCGTCGCCGCGCTGGAGGACGATTTGGGGGTTGACCCCCATCCGCGCACAGTGGCACTTTATGAACGCATTTTGGCGATGGATACCGTCCCCGCCGCCACCCTGCCGCCGCAACCGACCCCCTTTGTGGGGCGAGAAACGGAACGGGCGGAAATTCACCGCCGCCTCGCCGCCGATGATTGCCGCCTGCTCTCCCTGACCGGTCCCGGCGGCGTCGGCAAGACCCGCCTCGCGCTCGAAATGGCACGCCGTGAACGCTCGAATTTTCTACTCGGCGCGTATTTTGTGCCGCTCGAACAACTGCAATCGGCGGATGACGTCATGTATGCCATCGCCCGCATTTTTCAAATGACGCCGGATGATGCCGCACCGGAAGCCTCGCTGCTCGATTTTTTGCGCGAAAAAGAGTTGCTGTTGGTGCTGGATAATTTTGAACACCTGCCCCACGTCATCACAGATTTTATCCGGCGGCTGATGGCGGAAGCGCCGCTCATCACCTTGCTGGTGACCACCCGCCAACGGTTGAACCTCCGCGCCGAATGGGTGTTTCCGGTGCAGGGGCTGGCAATCCCCGATGAAGATGACCCCGCTGCCGCGCAATCGGACGCGGTGCGGCTCTTCGTGCAATCCGCGCACCGCATCAAACCCGCGTTCGCCCCCACCCCCGCCGATGTGACCGCCATCGTTCGCATTTGCCGGTTGGTGGGCGGGCTGCCGCTGGGGCTGGAACTCGCGGCGGCATGGGTGCGGGTGCTTTCATGCGCGGACATCGCCGCCAGCATTGAAGCCGACCTCGATTTTCTGGCGGCGCATGCGCACGACCGCCCAACGCGGCATCACAGCCTGCGGGTGGTCTTCGACCATTCGTGGGCGCTTTTATCGCCGGCGGAACAAAAAACTCTGCAACAACTGGCGGTGTTCCACGCCCCGTTCAGCCGAAAAGCGGCGGTGGCAGTGACGCAAAGCTCGCTCCATCATCTGTTGACGCTGATGGACACCTCTTTTTTAACCACCCACGCCGACCACGACCGGCTCGACATGCATCCCATGCTCAAACAATTTGCCGCCGAAAAGCTGGCGGCATCGCCCGAATTGGCGCATACGGCACAGCAACGGCACAGCAAATTTTACGCCGATTTTCTCCGGCGGCGGGAAGCGCAACTGCGGAACGCAGAATCCGGCGGCGCGGAAGCAGACATCGAAATGGCGCTGGAAAATATTTACGCGGCATGGGATTGGGCGGTGACGCATCGGGCGGCGGACATCATCGAGGCGGCGGCGGAATGTCTGTACCTCTTTTTCTGGAAGCGGGATAGGGTGCAGGAGGGGAAAATCCGCATGCAACGCGCGGCGCACGCCGTGGCGGCAGCCGGAGGCTCGCCGGTATTGCTTGCCCGTCTGCAATTGTTCGAGGCGGATTTTCAGGGGTGGCAATCGGCATACGACCCGGCGAAAACCTTGCTGGCGCGCAGCATTCCCGTGTTTGAAGCCCATGCCCGCTACCGCGAACTCTCTGCCGCGTATGATGCCCTCGGGCGAGTAGAATACTGGCAGGGCAATTATGATACGGCGAAATCGGTATTCGCGAAGGGGGTGGAAGCGGCTCGGCGGGCGGATGCGCCATATGAATTGGCGCAGGCGTTGGGGAGTTTGGCAAACGTCATCTGCGTCGCCACCGCCGATTACGACCGTGCGTCGGTGCTGTACACCGAAAGCCTCGTCCTTTCACAGCGGTTGGGTGATGCCGCCGGAATTGCCAAAATCATCCTCAATCAGGGGGTGATTGCGCAGGAACGCGGCAATTTCAGGCGAGCCAAAACATTGTATGCGGAAAGTCTGGAAATTTACCGAACCATCAATTACCGGTACGGCATCTCGGCGGCGTTGGCATATTTGGGGGAAGTTTCGTTGGCGCAGGGGGATTTAAAAGCAGCGCAAACTTTCACGGAACAAAGTTTCGCCCTCAGCCGTGATGCGGGCGATCGGCAATCCATGGTCGGTACGCTGATTGCGCTGGGGAGATTGAATCAGCAATTGAATGAAACACCGCAAGCAAAATTCCACTTGCGGCGCGCGCTCCGGTTGGCGCTGGCGTTGAATGCCCCGCAATGGGTGGCAACCGGTTTGACGGCGTGGGCGGAATTGCAGAACAGTTTGGGCAATGCGCGGGAGGCGCTGGTGATTTTGGGGTGGTTATCGCGCCGGCAGAATTTTGGGGAAGAATTGTTGCAGAAAATCGAAGACGCTTTCCGGCAGATTGACGCATCAGTGGATGCGGAAACGCGCATCGCCTGCCGCGCCGAAGCAGCATCGGCAGACCGGCAGGCGATTGTTTCGCGGGTGCTGGGGGAATAGGCAACCCTTGTGGCTGCCCAAACAGGGCGACCACGAGGGTCACCCCTATAATTTCAACCTACCCTAAAAACTGAACAAATACCATTTTCCATCGCGCTTGATGAGCTTTATCTGCTCTTCTTTGTCGCCATTCGCGCCCATCATCACCGGGACTTCCGCCAAATTGCCATCATCGGAGATTGTGGCATCGCCGGTAACTTTGCCAAACACAAAATATTCAATGAACCTGTCCCTGAATTCCGGGTCGGCTGCCAGATTGCAAATCATCTGCGTGTCTTTGTCGTTTTTCTCCGCCGGGTCACACAGATTCGCCAGTGCTTCAAAATCGTTGGTGCGTGCCGCCGTGAAAACCGCATTCACCACCCCTTCCGGCGAAGCGTTGGGGCTGGGCGTGGGGGTGGGTTC
>CAZMXX010000488.1:0-2915 GCA_964570315.1 uncultured Anaerolineaceae bacterium
GTGGCAGATCTGAGCCGTCAATACGGGTTCGGCAAAAGCACCTTTTACAAATGGAAAGCGCAATACGGCGGGATGGATGTGTCACAGCTACAGCGGTTGAAAGCGCTGGAAAAAGAGAACCGCCGTTTGAAGCAGATGTATGCGGACTTGAGCCTGGAACATCAGGTTTTGAAAGAGATTGTTGAAAAAAAGTTGTAAAACCTGCCCTCAAACGGAAGTTGGTGGCCATCGCCACCAAACAAGGGCTGAGCGAGCGGCGGGCGTGTCGCTTATTGAAGATATCACGCAGCGTGTATCGGTATCACCCCCGTTATCCCGATGATGCTGCGATTGAACAGGTGCTACAAGCTGTGGCAACCTGGAAACAGCGGTGGGGCTTTCGAAAGATGTTCGCCTACATAAGAAATCAAGGCTATCGGTGGAACCACAAACGGGTGTACCGCGTTTATCGGGCGATGGGCTTGAATTTACGGGTCAAGCCGAAAAAGCGTTTGCCGACGAGAGAGGCAAAGACATTACAGCCACCCAGCTTGCCGAATATGCAATGGTCATTGGATTTTATGAGTGACAGCTTGCGCACCAGACGACCATTTCGCAGTTTGAATATCCTGGACGAATACAATCGGGAGGCATTATGGATTGAAATTGACAGTTCACTACCAGCACGACGGGTGACCCGAGTATTGGATCAAGTGGCGGAATGGCGAGGACAGTATCCGCGGCAGTTGCGACTGGATAACGGACCGGAATTTATCGCCCGGGAAATGGCTCGTTGGAAAGAAAAACCGGCAACGAAAAATCGCCCTAAAAAAGCTTCACCGTGCGTGTTGAGCCCCGCAGAACGTGCGATGGTGCGAAACACCCTTAATAGCGAACGTTTTCAGGACAAATCACCGTATCAGGTGTTCGCCACTCTGCTGGATGACGAACAAACCTATTTGTGTTCTATCCGCACCATGTACCGGATACTGCACGAAAATGACGAAGTGTGCGAGCGGCGCAACCAATTGCGCCACCCCAAATACCAAAAACCGGAACTGCTGACCACCCGTCCGAACCGGCTCTGGTCGTGGGATATTACCAAACTGCGCGGTCCCGCCACCTGGCAATACTACCACCTGTACGCCATTATGGATGTGTTCAGCCGTTTTATCGTCGGCTGGCGGGTCGAACACCGGGAATCGGCGCGGTTGGCGGAAGAATTGATTGCTGAGACCTGCTTCAAACAAAACATTCTGCGTGACCAACTTGCCCTGCACGCCGATCGCGGCACCTCAATGACCTCGAAGACCGTCGCTCAACTCTTGCTCGATTTAGGTGTTGCCAAAACACATTCGCGTCCGCACGCCTCCAACGACAATCCTTATTCCGAAGCGCAATTCAAAACCCGGAACATCGTGAGTTTTAGAGGGTAATTCCTCAACAAAACTGTCTCACTTTTATTGACATATTCCGCGATTTTTGGGGAGTGCCGATTCCCGCTAATTCAACCACTCACAAACTTGTCCATCCCTGTCTCTATCTAAATCGTGAACATCACCGTGACCAGTATCTACACAATAGTTGTAGCATTGTTGAGCAGCCCAACTGCTTCCAAAACTGTTGCAATTGTAGCGGTCGAAATCACATAGACAAGGTGCGTTTCCAGAGGTATCCGGCGTATACCCGGAATTACCCGTATTTGGTTCAGGCGTCACGAATCTGTTGTCGTTGAACCAACGTATACAGGGTTCAGGATAATTGCCCGTCATATCCACAACGGTCAACCGCACTCCATAAGGTCCGTAAGGAACGGTTGATGTTTCCAAATACATCAAAACATCGTTTTCTATTGGAGTATCTTTTTCCAATAAATAGTTCCAGTTACCACTGTCAGGATCTGTGCTGTACTCTATTTTGTAATAGTTGAAATTCGGTACATTTGCATAACCACTAATGGCGACAACCCGAGACGTAAATGGAGCACCCGGTGCAGGTGAGGTGATCCGTGCATTGGGATTACATCCGGCTTCTTCTTGAACGGGGGTGGCTGTAGTAGCAAGAGCGTCAGGTACGCCTGGTGTGTTCGCTTTAGATTGGCTCGACGGCGGCGGTACGTCAATCACGGGGATTGAGTCATCGACATTGCTAACGGTGACCACAAAACCTGCAATCCAGCCATCACCATTTGACGTTGTAACCTGCCACCAAGACGAATCAGCATTACGCCCGATGATTGGAAGACTTTTACCGGCAGATAACGTACCGATCACATTGTAATCGGTGCTGGGACCACTACGTATATTAATGTTGTTTTCAGATGCACTTACCATTGGTTTGTCAATTTCTGACATGGGTACTTGTGTTATGTATTTGCTTGCAAAAGATTGGACTAATGACTTGTCTATAGATGCTAAGAGCGCTCTCCAATTTTTGATATCCGTTCGCAAGGTCTCGAATTTGATACCAAGAAATTTTTCGTAATCATCTATTTCTACTTGCGTTTTATATAATTCACCGTCAAGAGGTATCATTACGGTTAGTGTTTCCAGACAGGGAAAATCCCGTAAGAATCTAGCCGACATTTCCAATGATTTTTTGTAAACATAATAGGTTGTCTCGACGTACCCTTCTTTAAGTACCACTCTTTTATTGTGGAAGCTACTCTGTTCCAGGTTAATGTATTTACTTGTCTCTGTTAGCCTTTGCATAAAAATAGATTCTTCGCATTCTAGTGCCATAATTTTCTCGTTGATGAGATCATCGACAGTCATATTATCTGTGGTATCAGATGTTTCTACAGTTTTGTTGTCTCCTGTTGGTGTAGCGTCGATGTTGGTTTCATCACCGGTGGCTGTTGCTGTTAACACAACTCCATCAGCTTCATTAGAATTGTTACTGGTAATTGGTGTGGCACTTGCCCCTCCACAGGCGAG
>CAZMXX010000489.1:0-1529 GCA_964570315.1 uncultured Anaerolineaceae bacterium
GCCATACGCAGATTGGCTTCGCCGGGGAAGTAGCGGATTTCATGCCCCGGACGGTGGGGGTCAACCACCACAATGTGCAAATCAGGCTTGAAGAAGGGTAAATCGTTGTTGCCGCCATCCCACAGCACCACGTCCACTTCGGCTTCCGCGCGGCGCAAAATACGCTCATAATCCACCCCGGCATACACAATCGTGCCGTTCACAATGTGCGGCTCATACTCTTCCCGCTCTTCGATGGTGCATTCATATTCGTCCATATCATCCACCGAGGCGAAACGCTGCACCGCCTGCACCACCAAATTACCATACGGCATCGGATGCCGGACAGCGGCGACTTTTTTGCCCATCCCCTTCAGGATGTCGGATACCGCACGGGTGGTTTGGCTTTTGCCGCATCCGGTGCGCACGGCGCAAATCGAAATGACCGGCTTGCTGCTTTTGAGCATGGTTTCGCCGCGCCCCAGCAGGCGGAAATCGGCGCCGGCAGCCATCACTTCCGCGCTTTTGCGCATCACATAATTATATGAAACATCGGAATAGCTGAACACCACTTGCGTCACATGCAGCGACTTTATCAGGTCCGTCAATTCCGATTCGGGATGAATGGGGATACCGTCGGGGTACAATTTCCCCGCCAACTCCGCCGGATACACCCGTCCGTCAATGTTCGGGATTTGAGTGGCGGTGAATGCCACCACTTCATAATCGGGATTATTGCGGAACACCGTGTTGAAGTTATGGAAATCGCGCCCGGCAGCGCCCATAATAATGACCCGTTCCTTTGCCATATACAAATCTCCTTTGATTGAAAATATGCAAGTGTAAACTGATGGTCTGGCACGCCATTGTGGCGCACCTCACGATGAAGAGGCAATTTTATTGGGTAAATTGCCCAAAGGTATTATTATCACTGCCGGGGATATTGCCAAATTTTCGCAAAGATTTTATCCGCTATTGCCCGTTCAGGAAACATAAAATGCCGAGCGTGATGCCCCGCGCCACCATTTTCGGATGATTTTCTAAAATGTTGCGGTCATCCAGCAGGAACCCCGTTTCGATGATGGCGCCGGGCGTGGCGGGCGACACTTCGTAAAAAGCATGGTAGCGGGTCATATTGTCGGTGATGGTGGACGGATGCAGGGGCAATCCGGTTTCCTCGGCGTATTTTTGGATGAGACACTGCACCAGCGCGTCTTCCGCCGCCGGGATGGCGCTATCGGTCACCCGCGCCACTTTGAACCCCGATACTCCCGCCACCCCGCAGCTATCGGCGTGGATGCTGACCAGCGCATCGGCGCTGAGACCGCGCAAACGGGCATCGTATTCTTCCAGCAAAATGGCGTTGATATTTTTTAGCCGCAGCAGATTGACCACCTCCTCCGCCACGGCTCGATTGACCGCCGCCTCCGTCAACCCGTCGGGGCAGACCGCGCCGGAATCATACCCGGCATGCCCGGACACGATGCCCACCAACTTTTTGGCGGGGTCAACCGTCGGCGATGGCACAACAACGGGAAGCGCGGGCGCAT
>CAZMXX010000489.1:1629-2906 GCA_964570315.1 uncultured Anaerolineaceae bacterium
TTTTTGGCGGGGTCAACCGTCGGCGATGGCACAACAACGGGAAGCGCGGGCGCATCGCCGGGGGTGACGGGGCGGTTGTCGCGGGAAATCACCCGCCAGGTCAGCATGAGTGCCACCAGAAAAAAGCTCCCCACGGCAATCATGAACATCACCCGTGATGCCTGTTCCAGCGCGTCGCGGCGCAAATTTTCAGTTGGGGATGATTGTCGTTTTCCCATACCTCTAAGTTTAACAGAAAGCCCCAATTTTGGGAAACGAAATCGCATTATGTTGAGTGAAAATCGTCGGCGTATTGTGGGTTTGCCGTGGGGCATAAATCTTGACTTTTAGACCATTCAGACTATGATAGAAGACTACGCCTCTTTCAAGGAGATGCTCGTTGGGAAATTTCGGAAACCTGTTCAAAGCCGCCAGAGAAGAAAAAAATCTTTCGTTTGAGACCATTGAAACCGAGTTGAAAATCAAGCCGCAATTCATCAGCGCCATCGAAGAAGAGCGCTTCGATGTCTTTCCCTCGCTGCCGATGGCACGCGGATTCATCAAAAATTATGCCGCCTACCTGCAACTCGATGCCGAAACCGTGGAATCGGCGTTGCTGGAAAGCGAATTCGGACACGTTTTCAAACAGACCCTCCGGCAAAAAACCAACCCCCTGCTCGATATGGTAGTGGTCAACCCGCCGTCACGCTTCAACGCCGATACCTTCATCACCATCCTCATCATCATCGCCCTGTTGGGCAGCGCGGGATTCTTTGTATACACCCAATATCTGCAACCCGCCGAAGCGCAATTGAACTACACCCCCGAGCCGGTGGAATTCCAGGTTGAACCGTCGCCGACGAATCCCGGCGCGAACCCGCCGGTCATCCTGCCGACACCGACTCCCGTGCCCACCGATACCCCCGCGCCCACCCCGACGCCATCGCCGCAATATTACACCGGCGTGGCGATTGAATTGCTGCTGCACGAGCGCAGTTGGGTGCAAATTCTGGTGGACGACCAAAAGGTTTTTGAAGGCACGCTGGAAGCGGGCGAACGCCCCAACTGGGTGGGCGAAAAACGAGTCGCCATTCGCGCGGGGAATGCCGGAGGCGTGGAAGTTTTTGTCAACGGTGAAAGCAAAGGGTTGATGGGCGAACCGGGGCAGGTGATGGATCAGGTGTGGGAAAAAGTGGATGAAGTACCAGATGCAGAAACCCCCCCACCCGCGGACACCCACCCCCCCCAGGGGCCACACGTCCCTTGCACCCAACTCGCACGCGCGAGGCGACGGGGAG